>NZ_JBARCR010001004.1:0-3100 GCF_049794275.1 Trebonia sp. | reverse complement strand
CAGTAAAACACAGCCGTCACGGATTAAGCCGTTGCCCCCTACGTACGGTGAGCGCTCCGGCCGAACCGCCCGTCACGGGTAGGTCCGACGACACAAAGAGCAGTAGCGCCGTGCGGACCGGTGGCTTGCGGCCCGGCGCCACCGGGTCCAGACGCTGGCAGAATGCGGCGGCCGTTCCGCTAATTTCTGATTCAGCGACATCTGGCCTGAACGCCCGCACAGCCGCCCCGTCCGGTAGCGGAAAGACCCTGCAGGAGCCGCTAGCGGCCATCTGCGCACAAACCTAACGGCGGCCACGTCCCCAACGTCATGGGCACGTGGCCGACGGAGCCATGACACAGCCGCCGCGCGGTCATTTTTGGCGCGGACCGGTCTAGTCACTGTGATGCTGTGGACGCAGGCTGGGTACATGGACAAGCTGCGTACCTCGCCTGCCGACGCAATCAGCGACTTGCCCGACGGAGCGTCGATCGCCATCTCCGGCTTTGGCCCGAGTGCCGGCGCACCTTTCAGCCTGCTCGCCGCGCTGGCCGAGCGCGGCACGAGGGACCTCTGTCTTGTCGGCAATACGATTCCGCCCGGCGCCCAGACTTTGGTTGAGGCCGGACGCGTCCGGCACCTGATTGTCTCGTTTACGGCGAGAGCGGGCGGTTCGTCCCCGGCGGAGGAACTGATCCGGAAAGGCGAGGTGACCTTCGAACTGGTCCCGCAGGGCACGCTGGTGGAGCGCCTGCGGGCCGCTGGCGCTGGCCTCGCGGCTCTCTACACCCCGACGGGCCTGGACACCCCGATCGCCGACGGCAAGGAGGTGCGGTACTTCGACGGCAAGCCCTACCTGCTGGAGACGGCACTGCCCGTCGACTACGCGTTCATCGCGGGGCACCGGGCCGACCGCCTCGGCAATGTGGAGTTCCGCGGCGCCAACCAGCATTTCGGGCCCAGCTTCGCCAAGGCGGCGCAGGTGGCCATCGTGGAGGTCGACGAGGTCGTTGAACCGGGCGAGATCCCCGCGGAGCGGATCGGGCTGCCAGGCATCTTCGTCTCGCGTGTCGTCCGCAAGACCGTGGTCAGCGCGCTGCCCAAACACGGTCCTGCGCGCCGCGACCACGACGTTCCCCGCACCTACAACGGCAAGCCCGGCTGGACGCGCCGGCAGATGGCGGAACTGGCCGCGTCGCTGCTGCCCGAAGGCTCGTACGTCAATCTCGGCCTCGGCATACCGAGCTACCTGTCCTCGTACGCAGGCGACCGGCACCTCATCCTGCACGGCGAGAACGGGATCCTCGGCTACGGCGAGATCGTTCCCGACGAGCGGAGGTACCCGGACGTCTTCAATGCGAGCGGATACCCCGTCACCCCAAGCCCGGGTATTTCCTACTTCGACAGCGTGACCGCCTTCGAGATGGTGCGGGGCGGCCGGGTAGACGTCGTCGTCCTGGGTGCCTACCAGGTAGACGCCGAGGGCAGTTTCGCCAACTGGCAGACCGACGGCATGGTCGGCGGCGGCATCGGCGGCGCTATGGACCTGGTCGCGTCCGGCCGCACCGTCATGGTGATGATGGAGCACCGCGACAGCCGGGACCGGCCGAAGGTCGTGCAGCGCTGCAGCTATGCGCTCACCGGGAAGGCCTGCGTCGACATCCTGGTGACCGATCTGGCGCAGTTCCGCCGCAAGGACGGGGGGCTGACAGTTGAGCAGGTCGCCCCTGGGTTCACGAAACAGGAAGTGCTGGCGCTGACCGGCATCGACGCCGCGACGGGCATGCCGACAACGGCAGAAAACCCCTAGGGCCGACTGGCGACTTCAGCCCGCGCCCGCTGCTGGATCGGAACTGCTACCACCCGCTGGCTGGCTGGCTGGCTGGCTGGCTGGCGGGGTTGGGCGCGGACTGTGGATCAGGGCCGGCTCTGAGATCGTGGGCGGGGGCGGCGCGCGAGAGAATCGTGGGGTGACCGAACCTGACGCCTCCGTCTCGCAGTTTTCGCCGCGCACAGTGTGGGCGCTGCGGCTGGAGACGCCGCTTCGGCGGTTCCTGCGCACTGAGACGGGCAGCGCGGCGGTCCTGCTGGCGGCCACGCTGGCCGCGCTGGCCTGGGCCAACATTGACCCGTCGGGGTATGCGGCGACGTGGCGCACCGTGCTGGTGATCCGGTCCGGCACACGGGGCCTGGCAGATAGCTGGCAGGGCTGGGTGAACTCTGGGCTGATGGCGTTCTTCTTCCTGGTGGCCGGCCTGGAGGCGCGCCGCGAGTTCGACCTGGGTGAGCTGCGGGAGCGGAGGCGACTGGCGCTGCCGCTGGTGGTCGCCCTGGGCGGGATGGTCGTGCCGATCGCGATCTACCTGGCCATCAACGCCGGGCGCTCCTCAGCGTCCGGCTGGGGCACGGCCATGTCCACCGACACCGCGTTCGCGCTTGGCGCGCTGGCCCTGGTTGGTCCGGGCGTCCCGGACCGGGTGCGCACCTACCTGCTCACGTTCGCGCTCGCCGATGACGTGGCGGGGATCGTGGTCATCGCGCTGGCCTACAGCGGCCACATCGACCTGACCGCGCTGGCTGCGGGCGCTGTCATCCTCGGCGTGGTGATGGTGGCGCGCTGGCGGGGTGTCCGCAATGGCGCGGCCTACCTGCTGCTGGGGGTGGCGGCCTGGGTCGCGTTCTTCGAGTCCGGCGTCGATCCGGTGGTGGTCGGCCTGGCGATGGGCCTGCTCGCGGTGGCCTACCCCGCCGCGCGCAGCGACCTGGAGCAGGCCTCGGAATCGTTCCGGCTGTTCCGTGAGCAGCCGATCCCGGAGCTGGCCCGTGACGCGCGGGAGAGCGTGCGGCTGGCGATCTCGCCGAACGACCGGCTGCAGCAGCTGTTCCATCCTTGGACGAGCTACCTGATCGTGCCGTTGTTCGCCTTGGCGAACGCGGGGATCACGGTCAGCGGGAGCTTCCTGGCCCACGCCTACACCTCGCCGGTCACGCTCGGGATCCTGGTCGGCTACGTGGCGGGGAAACCGGCCGGCACCGTCGGCGCGGCCTGGCTGCTGGCCCGGGTCAGCCGCGGTGCGATCCGCCCGCCGGTCGGCTGGGCGGCGGTGACCGGTGCCGGGGC
>NZ_JBARCR010001003.1:0-1513 GCF_049794275.1 Trebonia sp. | reverse complement strand
GGTGCGCTCGGAGCCGGGTCGCCACTGATAGCGGCCGATGACCGCCCGAGTGCTGCCACGTTATGCTGTCGATGCAGATGCTGGCGGGAGGCACAGGTGGTGGCACGTCCGGGAGACCAGATGGCATCGGGCACGATGGGCCGCGGCCATTTGCGGGCCTCCGACGCGGACCGCGAGCAGCTGATCGACACCCTTAAGGATGCCTTCGCGCTGGGTCAGCTGACCAGGGATGAGCTGGTTGCCCGGGCGGACCGGGCGCTCACGGCGCGGACCTGCGCAGAGCTGGCCGCGATCGCCGCCGATACCCCTGCGCTGCTAACCCAGGCTCAGCCCCGCCCGCAGCCCGCCCGGAAGCCGGTTCACATGAAGGCAGCCGCGTGCGGCGCGGGCCTGATCATTGCGCCACCCTCGCTGTGGGCCGTTTTCTTGACCTATTACGGCGGTTTCATCGTTTTGTTCCTGGCGGTCTTCGCCGGCCTGGCGGTAACCATGCAGCCCGCTCCGGGCAGGAGATGATCCGATTGCTGGCGGCCGCCAGGTCCGCGGCGAACGGCCAGCCATGAGGGCCGCCCACCCAGCGGACCACACTCGCTGGCGGCATGCGGACCCCGGGGGCCCTTGCCGCGCTGCCTCAACCGCATCCCCGAACCGGTTTGCCTGCGCGCCCTCATATCCGCAGCCGCCTCTGTCCTCAGGCGCTCCGAGTCGGCGTTCCGCGTCACCCTGCGGAAACGTCCGCAGCAACGCACCGTGACACCCCGAGTGACACTTCAGCGTCCGAAATCAGGCCTCGGGCACGTCCAATACGTGGAACCCGGCCTCCATATCGCTCTCTCTGGTTCATCTGCCGCGCCGGATGTCATTCCGGCTCCCGGTTCCACCGCTCAACCGCCTGTCCGCCCAGGTGCTGCTCGACGAGGGCCAGCGACCACGGGCCGGTGTTCATCTCGCCGTCCTTGCCGAACCCCACCCATTTGCCAGCGAAGCGTCTAGGGACCGGGTTGTCGTCTTCGATCATCTGGATCGCGCCCGTGTAAACCGCGCCGCGATAAGGACCGTCGCCCCGGGTCTGCTCTGCCCAGGTGCCGGTGAGGATGCGCCCATTGGCGGACAGGTCCATCGCCAGCTGCGAACCCGACGCGGGAACCGACCGGACCGTGAGCTTCGCGCCTCGCTGCACGACCATGACGTAGTGCTTGCTCGTAAACGTGCTGTCGCGTCCGCTGGACGGATACTCATAGACGGACAGGTAGATGCCGCTGCGCTCCCCGTATCTCTCCGCCGTCCGGCCCGGCAGCGGGAACGCAGAGTCGAGCCCGGTCTCTTCGAGGGTCAGCGCGCGGTCCATTCCGTACAGGATGTCCGCGTCGGACCCGGGGTTGGCTGCGGGCTCGCTCACGCCTGCATTGTAAAACCGTGCCGAGTCCTTCATTCGAGTGCGAACCGGGCATCGTGATCAAGACCGCGAACGGGTCACGCCGGTCATAGCCTGCCCGTCGAAGGGTGCGTAGGC
>NZ_JBARCR010001002.1:0-1696 GCF_049794275.1 Trebonia sp. | reverse complement strand
CCGGTGAGGCCGTCGGCGCGCAGCCATTCCAGCAGGGTCATGTGACCGCCGACCTCGCCGAGCTCGCGAGTCCGCCCGTTGACCACCAGCTGAGGTTTCACCGCACGCTCCCAGGGACAACTCTGTCTCTTACCGACGATAACGCCGTCAGAAGCCGGGAATGGCCTGCCAGGCCCGGCCGGGGTCGGGAGCGTCGTCGCGGGTCACGGTGCCTTCGATCAGGCCGTACGGGCGGTCCGCGGCGTAGTACACCTCGTTGTCGTTCGGCAGCCCGAACGGGCTCAGATCGACGAGGAAGTGATGCTTGTTCGGCATCGACATCCGGATCTCGGCCACCTCGGGGTGCGCCTCGAGCACCTGTTCGCCCATGAAGTAGAGCGTCTGCTGAAGAGCCAGGCTGTGCTTGGTCGCGAACGACTCGATCAGGATGCACCGCACGTCGGCGTAGGTCTTCCCCCAGTCCACGTCGGTGCCCGCGTACCGCCAGCGCGCGGTGACCGCGGTAGCCAGGACGCGGTCCCTGGTCTCCTGCAGCGAGGTGTACCGGTCGCGCGGGAAACCCCAGAACTCCGACCCGGTCGACTTGAGCACCACCAGGTCGGTCAGGCCCGAGATCACCCAGGCCTGCTCGCCGTCGATGGTGACGTCCGTGGTCCTGGTGCCGCCCCCGGCCCGTGTGAAGGCGTGCCCGTGCTCGGCGCCGTCCGCCATGATCCGGTCCCAGCCGTACTCCTGGATGCTGATCTTCGCGCCGGTCACCCACTCGAAACTGTCCGTGAAATGCCGGCCAAGGCGCAACGCGAACGTCTCGATCTCGGCTACCCCGTACTGCTGGGCGAAGGCGTAGACGGTGTTCTTCTGGGTGTCGGTGGCGACGACCTTCGAGTTGTCGCCAAGCAGGTGAGCGTCGGCGAAGTCGCCGCGCAGCGCGCTCGACACGTTCAGGTCCTTGACCTGGTGCCGGTCACCGTCGCGGGTGACGTGGACCAGGCGGACTTCCGCCTTGCCGTACTGGTTGTCGCCGAAGGTGATGGCCATGATCACTCCGCGATCTCTCGTGCGCTCATCTCCTCATGGTGCTGCAGCGATGCCGCGTGCGCCATGCCAGCGCCCCCCGGCCGTCGAGCCAACGCATGCCAGCATGACGAAGCCCCGGCCGCCATGAGGGACGGCCGAGGCTCCAGTAGGGCGAGGTCAGGTGGTTGTGCCCTGGTTAAAGCGGTACCGGGTCTGGGTGTAGGGGCTCTTACCGAACGAGAGGACCTTCACCGGTGTGACGCCGAAGACCAGCCCCTGGCGGCCATCGTCATCGCCGAACACCTCGCCGGTGACCTCGAAATCCCAGTCGAGCTTGGACTTCCACATCGCCGCCAGCCGTTGGAGCTGCGCGGTGTGGGTCACGCGAGCGGCGGTTCCCTCGACCACGACGTCGAGCCCCGACCGGAGATGGCTGGTGCCGGTGGTGAGGATGCAGCGGGGATTGGACTCGAGGTTCTTCGCTTTCTGCTCATGCGAGCCGGCGCAGAAGTGAAGCGTCCCGTCGAGCCATATCGCCGGGAGCGGCGTGACGTGCGGCCGCCCATCGCGACGTACGGTGGACAGCCAGAACATCTCTGACTTCGACAGCACATCGGCCACCTCGGCCCACGGCCGGGCCGCAGCACCCGGCTCACTGAATCCCTCGTTCAACTCTACG
>NZ_JBARCR010001001.1:0-1860 GCF_049794275.1 Trebonia sp. | reverse complement strand
CGTGCCCCTCGGGCCAGCCGTCCGGGCTGGCCTGCCACGCCTCGCCCCGGCCGTAAGGCGTCATGTCCAGCAGGGCGAAGGACCCGCTGGCCGCTTCGGTGCCGCGGCCCGTCGTGGAGTAAGTGAGGAACACGCGGTCGCCATCGCGCAGGAAGCAGCTGACGTGTCCCATTTCCCCGCCGATCGGCTCGTCCGCGTCACGCACCGAGTACCAGGGCTGGGTGTAGCCCATGAACTCGGTATAGGAGGCCACCTCGTCCCAGCGGCCTGGGGTCAGGATGGCGAACGAGACGCCGCGGGCGTTGAGGTACACCGCGTCCTTCAGGTGCCAGGCCGTGACGGTGCAGCCCTCGCACTGCCCCTGGTGCGGCGCGCCGTCCCACCACATGTGCTTGTAGACCAAGAGCTCGTCGCGGCCCTGGAACAGGTCCAGGAACGGGACCGGGCCGCCGGAGCCGGTCACCTCGACCTTCCCGTCGAACTCCATCATCGGCAGCCGGCGGCGGGCCGCGGCGAGGGCGTCGCCTTCGCGGGTGTGGGCTTTCTCGCGGACCAGAAGCTCGTCACGGGCAGCCTGCCAGGTAGCCAGGTCAACCACGGGCGGGCGGCCGGGCAACGCGGCGGCCGGGTCGTTTGGGGTGCTCATCATGGTGTCTCCGTGATGTCTCACGCGGGGCAGCCCGTCTGCCGTCCTGCTGCGGTAACCAGGCAGACGCGCGACCCAGTCAAAAATCATCGCGTCAGGGGGACCCTCAGCCCGGCCTGGATGCGCTCCGCCGATCGCGTGCGGTAACAGATTGGCGCCTGCCAGGACGACGGAGCAGACTGGCGACTAAGTGCCTAGATCAAGGTGGCCGGCCGATCAGGACAGGAAAAGCCAATGACCCAGCCCATCCCACGCGGTGCGACGGACCGCGCATGTGTGCTATTCAGCGACCTCATCGAGGGCCACTGGGAGAAGGTCGACGGGGAGTTCGACGCGAGCTTGCGCGGTCAGGTGGACCTTGCCCGCGGGTGGGCGGAGATGGTGGATTCCGCCGGCAGCTTCGAGCGCATAGATGCCCCGTCCGCCCGGCAGTTCGGTGGTTACACGTTGGTGGATGTCCCGCTGGCTTTCGCGGCCGGGGGGGCAATCGGGGAAGTGGTGTTCGACCGGGCTGGCAAGGTCGCTGGCCTGGCACTGGAATTTCCGTATCCCCGTCCGCGTCAGCCGGAGCAACGTCGGCGCCAGTGGGAGCAAGGAACACGGCGAGCCGGGTTCATAGTCAGGAACCCTGAGATAGAGGGACTCATGCGTCGCCCGGCCTTAGCTGGCCATCTGAGTGCCGCAAACACGCGATGCGGCCGACGGCGGCGCAAGAAGCTAGCCGCAGCTCCCAGCCCTGCTGCAGCGCGTCGTGGAACCGCGGGCCCTCGGTAAGGTGTCCTCCGGGCTGGCATTCTTGGCACTGACAGGAGTGCGGGGCTGAGAGTAAGACGCGTGCGTTCTGGATGACTGGTTTCGATTTTTGGAGCAGCCGCCGGCGCTGCGGTTCGATCGTTTCCGCGGGGTCGCGAGCCGAGGCGCGGCCGGCCTCGAAAATGCCGAAACGGGTTAGCGCGGACGAGGCGAGCAGCGCGAGCCCGGACAGCGCGGCCGTCGTCCTGTCGCGGCTGGCGAGCACCGCGCCGGCCAGGCCCGCTGCCGTCAGCACCTCGCCGACCTCGAGCAGCTTCCCGGCCCTGCCCTGCTGGTACGGCTTGGCGCCCTCGCCCAGCCGCTTCAGCAGCAGGCTCTTGGCGGTGAGTTCGGTTAGCGCGCCGAGCACGGCGAACCTGACCGCCGGGCCCGCGTCCCGCGGCGCCACCGCGAGCATGCCG
>NZ_JBARCR010001000.1:0-2773 GCF_049794275.1 Trebonia sp. | reverse complement strand
GCGCATCCCGTAGCGGCGCAGGACGCTGGCCTCGATGCCGCCCGCGAAACGGGCGTCGTCACGAAGCCATCGGAAGGCCGCGGTTCGGCCGGCCTGACCGAAAGGCTGGCGGCGGCTAGCGCGAGGCAGGCGCGCCGCGTGCTGGCGGCGGAGGTGCGCAAATGAACGCCGTAAGGCTGCCGGCAGCGCCCGGCACTGCCGCGGCACGCGGTGCCCAGGATTCCCTCATCGAGGCGCGCGACATCGTGCTGTCGTTCGGCCAGACTCCGGCACTCAGGGGCGCCAGCCTTTCGGCGGTCGCCGGCGAGATCCTTGCCATCATGGGCCCGAGCGGCTCGGGCAAGTCGACCCTCATGCACTGCCTGGCCGGCATCCTCACTCCCGACTCCGGAGAGGTCTGGTTCGAGGGGCGCCGGGTCGATCGCCTGCGCGAGCAAGAGCGCAGCGCCCTGCGCAGGGACCGCTTCGGGTTCGTGTTCCAGTTTGGCCAGCTCGTCCCCGAGCTGACAGCCGCGGAGAATGTCGCCCTCCCCCTGCTGCTCGGCGGCACCCGCCGCACGCAAGCACTGAAAGAAGCCAGGGCCTGGTTCGAGCGCCTCGGCCTGAACGGCCTGGAGCAGCGCAGATCCGGCGAACTGTCCGGCGGGCAGACCCAGCGCGTCGCCCTGGCCCGCGGTCTTGTCGCGCGGCCCGAGGTCCTGTTCGCCGACGAGCCGACCGGGTCGCTCGACTCCCTGGCCGGCGAGCAGGTCATGGAACTGATGGTGGCCGCCTCACGTGATCAGGGCACCACCGTCATCCTGGTCACCCACGACCCCCGGGTCGCCGCCTACGCCGACCGCGAGGTCATCGTCCGCGACGGCAAGGTGAACTCGCTCGCACACAGGAGCGCCGTCTCATGATCCGCCTCGGCCTGCGCCTCACCCTGGGCGGCGGCAGGGAAGCCGCCGCGCGCCTGGTCGTCACCGCGATCGCCGTCGCGCTCGGCGTGGGCATGCTGCTGGCGGCCCTGGCGTGCCTGAACGCCCTCAATGCCCAGAACGGCCGCGCCAAATGGCTCGACTCCGGGGAACAGGGCACCAGCAGCCCGAACGGCAGCAAGTCAGCGTCGGATCCGCTGTGGTGGATTCTCACCGCCGACCAGTTCGGCAACCAGACCATCGACCGGGTGGATCTCGCCGCCACCGGCCCGGACTCACCGGTCCCGCCTGGCATCGCGCACCTGCCGGGGCCGGGCCAGTACTACGCCTCGCCGGTGCTCAGCAAGCTGATCCGCGACACCCCGGCCAACCAGCTCGGCGACCGATTCCCGGGGAAGCAGATCGGCACGATCGGCGACTCAGCGCTCACCGGCCCGGATGCGCTGGTCATCGTCATCGGGCACAGCGCCAGCCAGCTCTCGCATGCCCATTACGCCACGGAGGTCACCAGCATCGAGACCCCGGCGGCGGCGGCCGGCGGGACCGCAGGCGTCGAGAACTCCGCGACGCTCAAGTACATATTCATCGCCGCGGCATGCGCACTGCTCTTCCCGGTTCTCACCTTCATCGGCACCGCGACCCGGCTCGCCGCGGCGCGCCGCGAGCAGCGCTTCGCCGCGATGCGTCTGGTGGGCGCGACCCCACGGCAGGTCTCCGTGATCGCCGCCGTCGAAGCCTCCCTGGCCGCCGTCGGCGGCGTGGCCGTCGGCTTCGGCCTGTTCTTCCTGCTCCGCCCGGCCCTGACGACGGCGGACTTCACCGGTGAGCCCTTCTTCCCCGGCGATCTGTCACCGGGGCTGGCGGACATCCTGCTCGTCGCCATCGGCATCCCCGCCGCGGCAGCGGTGGCGGCACGTGTCGCGCTGCGGCGGGTGCAGATCTCCCCGCTCGGCGTGAGCCGGCGTGTCACACCGCGCGCCCTCCGGGCCTGGCGGGTCATCCCGCTGCTGGCGGGCATCGCCGAGCTCAGCTACTTCGCCGTCGTCGGGCATCCCGGCACCACCGGGGGCCAGGCAGTGGCGTTCTTCCTCGGATTCCTCCTGCTCATGACGGGACTGATAATCGCGGGCCCGTGGCTGATGATGGCGGGCGCGCGGGTCATGGCCAGGCGGGCCAGCAGCCCGGCCATGCTCATCGCCGGGCGCCGGCTCTCGGACAACCCGCGGGCCGCCTTCCGCGCGATCAGCGGCCTCATCCTCGCCCTCTTCGTCACGGGAACGGCCGTCGGGGTGATCACGACGCTCGTCGATGACCACGGCGGCGGCCTGGGCGGCAGCACCCTTGCCCGCGAAACCCTCCTCGACCAGGCCTCCTACTACGCGGCCCCGGGCAAGGCGGCCACGACCGCCGATCCCATCCCGGAACCCGTACTGGCAAAGCTTCGCTCGATACGAGGCGTCCAGGCCGTGACGGTCATCCGCGCGGACCCCCGTGCCGCCCAGAACGCGAACCCCTACGACACGGCAGGCCTGGTCTCCTGCGCACAGCTGGCCCAGGACCCGGCTCTCGGCCGCTGCGCGCCCGGGGCATCCGTGGCGCTCGTCACGGCGGACTTCACCGATCCCGTCAAGGGCCTGCCGTCCCAGCGCACGGCAGTCTGGGCCGCCGCCGCTGTCTCTCCCGGACGCCTGGCGGGGCTCCCGGTCCAGCGGATCGCCGTGAGAAATAACGGCTCGAGCGCCGCGATCGAGCAGGCGCGAACCGTCCTTGACCTCGCCTCGCCCTACCTCGGCCTCCCCGCGACCGTTGACCAGCTCACTGCGGCGGCCGGGGCGCAGATCGCGGCGTGGCAG
>NZ_JBARCR010000999.1:0-6583 GCF_049794275.1 Trebonia sp. | reverse complement strand
CCACGGCGGCCATCACCCAGCGCACCCGGGCCCGCCGGCGTCGGCGCGGCGGCCAGTCCGCATCCAGGTCGCGCCAGTCCCAGCTGGCAGTGGGAGGTTCGCCCGGGTCCCGCTCCCAGGTGATCGGGTACAGGTCGGTGCCGTCGTCTTCTTCTGAACGGAAGGTGTCTTCGCCTCCATACGGGTCATGGCGACCGGACGGCGGCCTGCCGTAATCCCATGGGCTCATCTGGCGCTCCCCAGCTCCGACCCGTAACCGGGTGTCAGCTACCCGTCACCAGGTACTACGCAGCGGTCAGCGGCCAGGTTCAAGCGCGTCCGCGGCCAGTTTCTGTTTCCCTCGGTGCGGGCTAGTACCGCATCCCCATCGCCGTGCGCACCTCCTCCAGCGTGGCGTCCGCGATCTCCCGTGCCCGCGCGCAGCCGTCGCGGAGCACAGCCCGCGCGTGAGCGGGGTCCGCGGCGAGCGCCGCGCGCCTGGCACGGATCGGCGCGAACCGCTCGTTGACCGCCTCGGTCACCGTCTTCTTGAGCGCGGCGGCCCCGCCGTCGCCGATCTCCCCGGCCAGTGCGACGGGATCGGCGTCCAGGCACAGCGCGGCGAGCAGCACGAGGGAGGAGACTTCCGGCCGCCCGGCGGGGTCATAGGAAATAGTCCGAACGGAATCGGTCTTCGCCCCTTTGATCAGCCTGGCTGTCTCGTCGGAGGTCGCCCGGATGGCGATCGCGTTGCCGCGGCTCTTGCTCATCTTCGTGCCGTCCGTGCCGAGCAGCAGCGGCGCCCGCGACAGCATCGCCTCCGGCTCGGGGAACGTGCGCCCGTATCGCTCGTTGAACCGGCGGGCGATCAGCCGGGTGACCTCCAGGTGCGGCAGCTGGTCCTTCCCGACCGGCACCAGCGTCGCCTTGCAGAACAGGATGTCGGCCGCCTGGTGCGCCGGATAGCTGAACATCAGCCCGCTGACCGACGACTGCCGCGAGTGCGCGATCTCGTCCTTCACGGTCGGGTTCCTGTTCAGCTCCGGCACCGACACAAGGCTGAGGAACGGCAGCAGCAGCTGGTTCAGCGCCGGGACCGCGCTGTGCGCGAAGACCGTCGTGCGCCCCGGGTCGATCCCGATGGCCAGGTAGTCCAGCACCAGGCCGAGGACGTGCTCGTCGAGGCGCTCGGCGGTGTCCCGGTCGGTGAGCACCTGGTAGTCGGCGACGAGCACGAATACCTCGGCCCCGCCGTCCTGCAGCCGGACCCGGTTCTGCAGGCTGCCGAAGTAGTGGCCGAGGTGCAGCGGCCCGGTCGGCCGGTCGCCGGTCAGCACCCGTGTCGTGGTCATGGGGTCGCTCCCTGTGTCAGCGGGGGACGACCCGGTCAGCGAAAAGGCCGTCCCATAGTGATGGACGGCCGTTCTGCTAGCTTCTCAGCGCGCGCGGCGAAGGCAGCCGTCCCTATTCGGGACGCCACCAGCCCTGAAGGACGCCGCCGCGCATACTGACAAGGATAACCGCCAGCAGTGGAGGCCGCACATGACAGACCGCCCGCCGTTGCCCCCGTTCAGCCGCGAGACCGCGCTGCAGAAGGTGCAGGCAGCCGAGGACGCCTGGAACACCCGCGACCCCGAGCGGGTGGCGGCCGCGTACACCGCCGATTCCGTGTGGCGCAACCGCGACAGGTTCATCGCCGGCCGGGACGAGATCGTCGCGTTCCTGGCCGGGAAGTGGCAGCGCGAGCTCGATTACGCGCTGCGGAAGAACCTCTGGACGTTCGGCGAGGACCGCATCGCGGTGCGCTTTCAGTATGAGTCGCATGACGCGGCGGGGCAGTGGTGGCGGTCCTACGGGAACGAGCTGTGGGAGTTCGACTCCCGCGGGCTGATGCGCCGCCGCGAGGCCAGCATCAACGACGCGCCGATCGCGGAGTCCGAGCGCCGCATCTTCGGACCGCGGCCGGAGGCGGAGCGGGGTACCGAGTTTCCCCTTCGCTGAGGCGGTCGTGAAAGGCTAGCGGCATGGAGTACACGCATCTAGGCCGCTCGGGCCTTTCGGAGAGCCGGCTGTGCCTCGGGACAATGAACTTCGGGTCGCTGACCCCCGCTGCCGAAGCCCACGCCATCATGGACCACGCCCACGAACTCGGCATGAACTTCTTCGACACCGCCAACACCTACGGCCGCGCGCAGTCACCGCCAGGCCAGGTGGCGAAGAACGACCAGTCGCACGCCGGGTGGACCGAGGAGATCATCGGCGACTGGCTCGCGCAGGGCGGCGGCCGGCGCGAGCGCACGGTCCTGGCGACAAAGCTCTATGGCGACATGACCTCATGGCCGAACGACGGCAAGCTGTCCGCGCTGAACATCCGCCGCGCCTGCGACGCGTCGCTGCGCCGGCTGCGGACCGACTACATCGACGTGTACCAGATGCACCACGTGGACCGCGCCACCCCGTGGGACGAGATCTGGCAGGCGATGCAGGTGCTCGTCACCCAGGGCAAGGTCCTGTACGTGGGCTCGTCGAACTTCGCGGGCTGGGACATCGCGCGGGCGTGCGAGACCGCGCGGGCCAGGGACTTCACCGGACTGGTCAGCGAGCAGTCGCTGTACAACCTGATGACCCGCGCCATCGAGCTCGAGGTGCTGCCCGCCGCCCGCGCCTACGGCGTGGGCGTCATCCCGTGGTCCCCGCTGGAGGGCGGCCTGCTCGGCGGCGTGCTGAAGTCCGAGCGGGAGGGACGGCGGCGGCTGGCCGGCCGGTCGAAGCAGCAGGTGGAAAGCCACCGCGAGGAGATACAGGCGTACGAGGACCTGTGCGACAAGCTCGGCGAGGAACCCGCCAGCGTGGCGCTCGCCTGGCTGCTCCACGTCGACGGGGTGACCGCGCCGATCATCGGGCCGCGCACGCTCGCCCAGCTCGACAGCGCGCAGCGGGCGCTGCAGGTCACGCTCGACGAGGACGTGCTGGCCAGGCTGGATGAGATCTTCCCCGGGCACAAGCCGGCCCCGGAGGACTACGCCTGGTGAGCGCCAGGAGGTGAGCACGCAGGCCCCTGGCGCCCCGGCCGCGCGCCGGCTGCTGCGGGACCGCACGGGCGGCAACCGGGTCACGAACATCGAGCTGTTCTTCGACCTGGTGTACGTCTTCGCGGTCACGCAGCTGTCGCACAACCTGGTGCAGCATCCCACCGTGCGCAGCGCCCTCCAGTCGGCGCTGCTGCTGGCGATGGTGTGGCTGGCCTGGGCCTACACCACCTGGGTCACCAACTGGATGGACCCGGAACGTCTCGAGGTCCGCCTGCTGCTCGTCGTGCTCGCGCTGCTCAGCCTGGCGATGTCGGCGGCGCTGCCGCGCGCCTTCGACGACCTGGGCTGGGTGGTCGGCGCGTCCTACGCCGTGCAGCAGGTGGGCCGCAGCGTGTTCATGGTGGTCGCGCTGCGCGGCCCGCTGCAGCGGAACTTCGAGCGGATCCTCGCCTGGTGCACGGTCAGCGGCGCGCTGGCCGTCGCCGGCGGCCTGGTCGGCGGCCATGCCAGGGAACTGCTGTGGCTGCTCGCCGTCTGCATCGACGTGGCCGGCGGTCTCACCGGGTTCGCGACCCCGTTCCTCGGCCGGTCCCGCACCGCGGACTGGACGATCGCGGGCGGCCACTTCGCCGAGCGGTGCCAGGGGTTCATCCTGATCGCGATCGGCGAGTCGATCGTCATCATCGGCGCCACCCTGTCCACCCTGTCCGCGACGCGGCACATCACCGGCGCCACGGTCGCCGCGTTCGTCGTGTCGTTCGCGGGCTCGGTGGCGCTGTGGTGGCTGTACTTCGACCGGTCGGCCGGCGCGAGCGCGGAGGTGATCGAATCCTCAGACGACCCGGGCCGGATCGCCCGCACCGCCTACCACCTGGTCCACCCGCTGATGGTGGCCGGCATCATCGTCACCGCGGCGGGCGATGAGAAGATCCTCACGTCCCCGTCATCGTCGGCGCCCGCGTCGTCCGCCTGGATGATCCTCGGCGGCCCCGCGCTGTTCCTCGCCGGGCACGCCGCCTTCAAGTTCGTGGTCTGGCGGGTGGTCCCGTGGACCAGGCTCGCCGGCATCGCCGTGCTGGCGCTGCTGGCCCTCGCCGTCCCCGTGCTCCCCGAGATCGCGCTCGCCGCCTGCGCGGCCGCCGTGGTCGCCGTGGTGGCGGCCCTGGACCGGGTGGGAGTGCCTACTCGTCCTCGTCGGTCTCCATGACGACGCTGATGCTGTCGTTGGCCAGCAGGAACGAGATGTCCTCCAGGCTCTTGGCGATCGAGAACAGCAGGAACGGCACGGCCGCCTGCGCGTCGCCGCTCAGCATCCCCGCCGCCACCCGCAGCTGGGCGCTGTAGTCGGAGCCGATGTCTTCCTGGAGCGCGTCCAGCAGCCCGTCGTCGTCCACGTTCGGAATCTTAATGCAAAACGTGCCGGGCCCGGCGGGAGGTCGGGCCCGGCACGCGGGCAGAGGCGAAAGGCCCCTTAAGAGGCGAAGTCGAGCAGCGGCTGCGCCCTCGACGGGTGCCGCAGCTTCGACAGCGACTGCTTCTCGAGCTGGCGGATCCGCTCCCTGGTCAGGCCGAGCGCGCGGCCGATCTCGTCCAGGGTGTGCGGGTTGCCGTCGTACAGGCCGAACCGCATCGCCATGATCGTCGCCTCGCGCGGGGTGAGCGCGTCCAGCGCCGACCGCAGCTGCTCGGCCATCAGCTGACGGTCGACCAGCTCGGAGGCCTCGGGCGCGTCCACGTCCTCGATGAGGTCGCCGATCGAGGTCTCGCCGTCCTCGCCGATCGTGGAGTCGAGCGAGATCGGCTGCCGCGACGTGCGCAGCAGCTCCTCGATCTGGTCCGGGGTCCTGTCAAGCTCGACGGCCAGCTCCTCGGGGGTGGGCTCGCGGCCGAGACGCTGATGCATGTCGCGCTCGACGCGCGACAGCTTGGACAGCATCTCCAGCACGTGCACCGGCAGCCGGATCGTCCGCGCGGAGTCAGCGAAACCACGCTGGATCGCCTGCCGGATCCACCACATCGCGTAGGTGGAGAACTTGTAGCCCTTCGAGTAGTCGAACTTCTCGACCGCGCGGATCAGGCCCAGGTTTCCTTCCTGCACGACGTCAAGCAGCGACAGCCCCCGGTCGCTGTACTTCTTCGCGACGGAGACCACCAGCCGGAGGTTCGCCTCGAGCATGTGCGCCTTGGCGCGCCGCCCGTCCTCGGCGACGAGCTCAAGGTCGTGGCGGCGCTCGGGCGACAGGTCAGGCTCGGTGTCCAGCTTGTGCTCGGCGAACAGCCCCGCCTCGATCCGCTTGGCCAGGTCTACCTCCTGCTCGGCGGTGAGCAGGCTGGTCCGGCCAATGGACTTCAGGTAGGTGTGCACCGAGTCGCCCATGGCGGGCGTCTGGTCGTCGAGGTCAACCGCGTCGGTGAACGAGGCGACGTCCGCCTCGATCGAGGCGATCTCGTCGTCCCCGGCCTCCCGGTCCGCGCCCCCGTCCGCAGTGGAAGAGCCGGCGTCGCCGGATGCCTTCTTTGACCGGCCCCTCTTGGCGGCGGTAGCCTTCGAACCGGTGCCCTTCACCGTGGCGTCCGAGACGGCCGCAAGGTCCGACAGGGCGACCTTGAGGCCGGACCCCTTGTCGGTCTCCTCGTCGGCCAGCCGGACACCGGCCTCGCTCAGCTCACGGAGAATGGACCGAGCCTCGGCGGGGGTAAGCCCCGCCTGCTCGAAGGCAGTCCGCAGGTCCGAAAGGGACAGGTGGCCCTGGCTGCGACCGCGCTGGATCAGGTCGTCCACGCGAGTCGAGCTAGCGTCCTCGTCAGTCGCCGGGGCGGCCATGGCGATCCGCGGCATGAGACACCTCCCTCCTACTGGTTACGTGCGCGTTCGTCGCGCCGTTCACTACAAACAACGTCTTACGGTCCCCGATGGATGGCTTGTGAGTGAGCCCGCCGGTTTTAACCGGTGTATCTTGCGGGCACTCTTAATTAACGCTTAGCGCCGGAAAATGTTCCCGTTCGCGTAACGTTCCTGCCGCCTTGAGGGAAGCCAGGTCGGGCTTTCCGCTGGCGAGCACGGGGATGGCCCGCGTCAGCACGACCTCACTCGGGCAAGCGTAACGTGGCAGCCGCTCGCTTACATGCGTACGTAGCAATTCTAGACTCGGCGGGTCAGCGGGGTCGGCGGGGACCACCACTGCCGTGACCCGCTGGCCCCATTCCGGATCGGCACGCCCGACCACAACGACCTCCAGTACACCAGGACAGGACTCGAGCACCGCGGCGACCTCGCCGGGGACCACCTTGTGCCCGCCGGTGTTGATCACGTCGTCGGCGCGTCCCCGCACGACTACCCGCCCGTCGCGGACGTAACCGAGGTCCGAGGTCACGAACTCATCTCCCAGGTCAGGGCCACCGCGGTACCGGTTCATCAGCACCGGCCCCGAGATCCGCAGCAGCCCGTCCCCGGCGGCCCGCACCGTGACCCCGTCCAGCGGCACCCCGTCGTACACGCAGCCGCCGCAGGTCTCGCTCATCCCGTACGTGGTTACCACCCGCACCCCGGCCGCCCGCGCCCGGTCGAGCAG
>NZ_JBARCR010000998.1:0-1975 GCF_049794275.1 Trebonia sp. | reverse complement strand
CGCGTCGCCCGCTGGAGCCGGCCTGGTTCTCGTCGTCAACTGCACCGCGGGCACCGCGTCAGCCGAGCTCGCCGGCTCGCTCACTGCCAGGCTGCCCGAGGCCGAGATCGTCGTGGCCACGGCGGAGGATGACCTGGAGAGCCTGTTCAGCAAGGCGGCGGCGCGAGCCAGGATCCTCGGCGTCGCGGGCGGCGACGGCACCGTCCGGCTCGCCGCCGGGGTCGCCGTCGACGCCGGGCTGCCGCTGCTGGTAGTGCCGGCCGGGACCTTCAATCACTTCGCCGCCGACCTCGGCGTCGAATCCGCCGATGACGCGCTGGCAGCGCTCCGCGACGGTAACAGCGTGCTGGTGGACGTGGGGACGGCGGACGGCGCCGCGTTCCTGAATACCGCCAGCACCGGCGTCTACGTCGACCTGGTGAAGGCGCGCGAGCGTCTCGAGCCCTCGCTGGGGAAGTGGCCCGCCATGCTGATCGCGCTCGCCGACGTGCTGCGCGGCAGCAAGCCGGCCGACCTGCTGGTGGACGGCCGGCGCAGGAAGGTCTGGCTGCTCTTCGTCGGCAACTGCCGGTACGAGCCCTCGGGCGCCGCGCCCGCCTACCGGCCGGACCTCGCCGACGGGACTCTCGACGTGCGCATGGTCGACGGCGCACAGCCGCTGGCCAGGACGCGGCTGGTCGTCGCGGTGCTGCTCGGCACGCTCGGCCGGTGCCGCGTCTACCAGACCTGGTCGGCCACCTCGCTGCGGGTCGCGTCGCTGGAGGCCGGCTCGGTGCCGCTGTGCCTCGATGGCGAGGCGACGGAGACGAAGCCGGCGCTCAGGATCGTCAAGTGTCCGAAGAAGCTGCTGGTCTACCGGCCGTCGGCCGGCGACTGACCGGCGAGGCCCCGCCGATGACAAGAATCAGCCCAAACTGGAGGCAGCAATGTCTACGCGCACAGTGTTCCGCGGACCGGCGTTCCGCAGCCCGGCCCGCACCAGGAGAACCGCCCGCCGGGCGGCCAGCAGCCGCGGTATGGCCTGGCTGGCCCGGGCCGGCCTCGTCGCGCGCGGTCTCATGTACGTCCTGATCGGCGTCATCGCCATCGAGATCGCCATCAAGGGATCGCATCAGCAGGCCGACCGTACCGGCGCTGTCCGGCTGGTGGCGCACACCGGGTTCGGATCGTTCCTGCTGTGGCTGCTGGTGATCGGGTTTGCCGGCCTGACGCTGTGGCGACTGTCCGAGGCCATCTGGGGCGGCCCGGAAGCGGACGGCCGCAAGGGCAGCAAGCGGCTGGCGAACCTGGCCCGCGCCGTGTTCTACGCGCTGGTCACCTACGGGATCCTCAAGTACGCGCTGGGGGTCGGATCGCCGTCGTCGAGCGACACCCAGTCGCAGGACCTGACCGCGGCGGCCCTGAAGCACACCGGCGGCCAGGTCATCGTCGCGATCGCGGGCGTCGTCGTCGTGGCCGCGGGCCTGTACGTCATGTACCGCGCGTACCAGCTCAAGTTCCTCAAGCACCTGCGGATGGGCGCCGCCTCCCCGCGGACCAGGAAGGTCGTCACCCGCCTCGGCCAGATTGGCGGCATCGCCCGCGGCTTCGTCTTCGGCACCATCGGGGTCTTCCTGATCATCGCGGCCAAGGACGCGAACCCGCGGCAGGCCAAGGGCATCGACTCCGCGCTGCGCGCGCTGGCGCACACGCCGCTCGGCCCGTGGCTGCTCGTGATCGTGGCGCTCGGGCTGCTGACGTTCGGCGTCTACTCCTGGTGCGAGGCCAGGTGGCGGGCGGTGTGAAGCGCTGTTGCCGCGTTAGGCGGCCATGCCGCCGACCGCGAGGCCGATCAGGTACGTGATGCCCGCGGCGGCGGCGCCGAGGATCAGCTGGCGCGCCGCACCGCGCCAGAACGGCCTGTTGGTCAGCCGGGCCACCAGGCCGCCGCCGATGACCGCGGCGAGCGCGGACAGGCCCAGCGCCACGCCGAGGG
>NZ_JBARCR010000997.1:0-2937 GCF_049794275.1 Trebonia sp. | reverse complement strand
GCCGACGGCTCGCCGAGGCGGCCGAGTGCCGTCCCTGGCAGGGCGGCGAGCGCGAGCACGGGCGGCTTCCGCCACAGGACCTCCGGAGTCGGGACCGGCACGATGGCCATCGCCTCGACCTCGACGTCGGTGCGCGTCTGATCAGCGTCGATCTTCAGGAACACGTCACCGACGCGCAGGGTCGCGCGCTCGTTGTGGGCGACGACGACCTCGACCTCCTCCACGCCGGCCATTATCGCGGGCTGACCACCGAATGTCGCCGGGTTTATCGCGTGCGACTGGGCGGCTGACCGCGTCCCGCCGCCCGGCGGAAGTCGTTACCCGGCCTGAAGTTCGCGCTCGATGGCGGCGGTGATCTGCTCGTCATCCGGAGTGACGTCCGGGGCAAAGCGATCGACGACCTCGCCGCGGGCGGAGACGAGGAATTTCTCGAAGTTCCAGAGCACCTCAGGGTCCTCGGTGGGCGTCATCCCGTAGCCGCGCAGGTTGCCGCGGAATGCCTCCTTGTCGCCCCGGGCCTGGGGTACCGCGGTGGTCAGCTCGGCGTACAGCGGGTGCTTGCCGGCGCCGGTGACCGTGATCTTCGAGAACATCGGGAACTGGACGCCGTAGGTGCCGGTGCAGAATTCGACGATCTCCTCATTGCTGCCAGGTTCCTGGCCCGCGAAGTCGTTGGCGGGGAAGCCGAGCACCGCAAAACCCCGGTCGCGGAACTCCTCGTACAAGCGCTCGAGTGCCTCGTACTGCGGGGTGAGCCCGCATTTGGATGCAACATTTACGACAAGCAGCACGTCACCCTGGTAATCGCCCAGGGTCGCCGCGGAGCCGTCAATCGTCTGAAGGGGAATCTGCTGGATCGCGGTAGTCACGTTCAAATCATCCCAGCAGGGCATGCGTAGCCGCCACCCGGCCATGCCTATTGGCCGGCGCGGTGCCCGTGCTGGCGGACGATGGCGCCCAGCACGTCGGTGGCCCTGGTCTTGCCCCCGCGGATGGCTTCCATCTCGGCCGTCGGCAGCCGGGTCGCCAGGGTCCACGGATTCCGTTCCCGTCGGCCGTTAACCCCGGTAAGCCGGTAGAACACCTGGCCGTCAGCGCGCATGATCCAGTCCCAGGACATCTCCCCGAGATTGCCGGCGGAACGGCCGCTGACCTGGGCGATCACCTTTGGGGAAAGCAATGCCATGGATAAGCCTCTCGCCGGGCGACCCCTGAGCGGAAAGTCCCGGTACCCCGCGTCCGGTCACGTTGCTCTGACCTGACAGAGGCTACCGTGTAACGCTGCAAAGGATTGCATAACGCGGCAATGGCGTGGTGAACGTCACATTCGACCGCTCCAAACGACGCGATCCGAAGGCCCGGACGCGACACGTACGGCTCTCTGGGACCGAAACCAGGGTGTCAGCCGGGCCGTGGAGCCGCTTGACTAGCCACAAGACCGGATTGCTGCAAACGTTTGTCCTACAGGCCGACGGGTCAGGTCCGCGGCGCGTACTGGATCGAATCAAACGGCCAGTCGCGTTCCACCCAGGCGAGGACCGCGTCGTGGAGGACCGGATCGAGCGCGGCGCAGTCGGCGCGTACCCAGGATCGGACGGAAGCGTGCCGCCGGCCCTCGCCGCCAAGCTCATGGCCGCTGGCCGGGTAGATGTACACGCAGCCGATAACGTCCCCGGTGCCGGCGCCAAGCACCGTGTAGGTGAACCCGCGGCGCTCGGCGAAGTCTTGTGCGTGCCGCTCCAGGTCGCGGAGATTGTCACTCAGCGACATCTCGTGCGGCCAGCTGCCGTTAGGGAACCCCGGCGTCGCCCGGATGTGGTCCATGCTGGCCGTCCAGGCGGCGTAATCGGCCTCGTTGTGCTGCGGCCCGAGCGGGGCCAGCCGGAATTCCCCGGCTATGAGCCCGTCGGGTACCGCGAAGTCTTCCGGAACGAACAGCTCATCGCTCATCGGGCGATAGTAACCCGGCTGCGGCGGCAGACACTCCGAGGTTGCCGCGCGGTCCCTGGTACCGTCGGAGTGTCCGAATGAACATTCACTCATGGAGATCGTCGTGAGCTGGAGCGCAGCGGACATCCCCGGCCAGCGGGGCCGCACGGCGGTCGTGACCGGGGCCAACGGCGGGCTGGGGCTGGAGACCGCGCGGCAGCTGGCGGCGAAGGGCGCGCATGTCGTGATGGCAGTGCGCAGCCAGGAGAAGGCGGCGGCCGCGGTCGAGGAGATCCGCGCTACCGCGCCGGATGCCGCGCTTGAGCTGGTGGCATTGGACCTGGCTTCGCAGGCGTCGGTGCGCGCCGCGGCCGGGCAGATCATGGCCGCGCACGAGACCATCGACCTGCTCATCAACAATGCCGGGGTGATGGGGATCCCCGAGGCCAAGACCGTCGACGGTTTCGAGATGCAGTTCGGCGTGGATCATCTGGGGCACTGGTCGCTGACCGCCCTGCTGCTGCCTGCGCTGCTGCGCGCACCCGGCTCCCGGATCGTGACCGTGACCAGCACGGCGCATCACATGGGCCGTGCCGTCGACCCGGCCAACCCGCACTTGCGCGGCCGCTACCGGCCGTGGCGCGCCTACGGCCAGGCTAAGCTCGCGAACTTCCACTTCGGCCTGGGGCTTCAGCGCGAGCTGGAGAGGGGCGGCGCGGGCACCGCCAGCCTGATCGCGCATCCGGGGCTGTCGAACACCGACCTGCAGGCGGTCAGCGTGCGAGAGACCGGCGGCGGAGCGAGCCAGCGGTTCTTCCTCTTCGCCGCCCGCCGCACCGGGATGACCGCCGCCGACGGCGCGCTGTCGCAGCTGCGGGCGGCGACTGACCCGGCCGCCAAGGGCGGCGAGTTCTACGGCCCGCGGTTCGTCAACAGCGGGCCGCCGGTGCGCAAGCCGATCGTGCGCAGGCTCGGCATGGACAAGGCGATCGCCGCGCTGTGGGAGGT
>NZ_JBARCR010000996.1:0-3139 GCF_049794275.1 Trebonia sp. | reverse complement strand
GGCGTCGCCGACGTCCGGGTGCTCGGCGCGATCGGCGTGGTGCAGCTTGACCGCGAGGTCGACATCGCGGCCGCCACGGCGGCGGCGGTGCGGGCCGGGGTCTGGCTGCGGCCGTTCCGCGACCTGGTTTACACGATGCCGCCGTACGTGACGGCCGACGAGGACGTGGCCGCGATCTGCGCGGGGGTGCTGGCCGCGGTCGAGGCCGTCGCGTCCAGTTAGCGGCCTTCGCGCCATGCGACGGAACGGGGTCCCTGACGCCGCCTCGGTAGCGGCGGATTGTACCTGTGTGCGGATTCAAGAGCCCTTATGGTCTTTTGGCAACCTTTGCGCGAGGGGCGGGAGGGCAAGCGTTCCTGATGCTGGGCGTAATGTCAGATGAAATCCCGGATGGGATTTCATCCGGCGGGGTTCCGCTGTATGGTTCTCGTTGTGAGGGCGTCGTTTTAACGACCCTGGTTTGGCCTGCCCTTAATTAGGGATGCAGCGACGTGATGACTCTGTTCGCTCGCGGGAGGTGGACCTCCGATGGCTACCGGCCCGACCGTCAGAAGGCGGCGGCTCGGCACTGAGCTGCGCAGGCTTCGAGACTCCGCGGGCTACAAGCTGGAGGAAGTCGCCGGGATGCTGGGCGTCGCCCCGTCCACCTTGTCCCGTATCGAGACCGGCAAGGCTCCGACCAAGTCGGCGTACCTGAGCCAGCTGCTCGAGCTGTACCAGGTCACGGACGCCGGGCAGCGCCAGATCCTCGTCGACATGGCGCGCGAGGGGCACCGCAAGGGCTGGTGGGCGGCGTACGACGACGTGCTGCCCAGCGGGCTCGGTGTCTACGTGGGCCTCGAGGCCGAGGCGTCGGGACTGCGCAGTTACGAGATCGCCGTGGTGCACGGCCTCTTGCAGACCACGGACTACGCGCGCGCCATCTTGCGGGCGAGCGCGCCGCGGCACACCGCGGACCAGATCGAGCGCCTGGTGGACCTGCGGATGGAGCGGCAGCGGCGGCTCGACGACAATCCGCCGCTCGACTTGTGGGTGATCCATGACGAGGCGGTGATCCGGCGCACCGTGGGCGGTCCGGTGGTGATGCGCCACCAGCTCGCGCACCTGCTCGTGGCGGCCGGGCTGCCGGGGGTCACGCTCCAGGTGCTGCCCTTCGACACCGGCGCGCACGCGGGTCACGACGGCCCCTTTTCCATCGTCGAGTTTCACGACAGGTCCGATTCTGAAGTCGTCTACGTCGAATCGACGGCCGGGCCGATTTACCTGGAGAAAGACAGGGAGGTCCGGGCTTGCGCCGAGGTTTTTGACCGGCTCAGGGCCGCGGCCCTGCCGCCGGAGGCGTCCCTCGACCTGATCTCCAAGGCGGCGCGAGAACTTGCCTGACCCCCCCGAGGGAAACCCGCGAAAGCCCGCGCGGCCGTCGGTCGGTGCGGTTGAGGGATGGTGAACCTAACACAGGGAGGAAAGCGCATGGAAGGCGAGTTGAACGACCTGCGCTGGTTCAAGAGCAGCGCCAGTGCCTCCGGGGCGTGCGTGGAAGTCGCGCACCTGCCGGGCGGCGGCGTCGCGGTCCGCGACTCGAAGGACCGGGCCAAGGCGCCGCACGTCTACACCCGGCGGGAATGGCAGGCGTTCCTGACCGGCGCCAAGAACGGCGAGTTCGACCTGCCGGTCGCCTTAGCAGGCGGCACTAGCCCGGGGAGCCTAGGAAGCCCGGGAAGCCCGGGAGAAAGACGACGACGGGTTCCCGCCCTCAGCGGGAGCCCGTCGCCGGGCGGTGGCCGCGACGAACGCGGCCCACTGCTCTCGCCCGAACAGCAGTGCGGGGCCCGCCGGGTGCCGCGAGTTCCTGACCGCGACCCGGCCGTCACCGAGGCACGCGACCTCCACGCAGTTGCCGCCGGTGGGCCCGCTGCGGGTGCTCTTCACCCAGCGGGCGGCGGTCAAGCCGGTCGCGTCACTCATCGCGTGCCGCCTCCAGCTCCTTGATGATCTCGTCGAGGATCTCCGTGGTCCGCTGGGGATCGTGGGCCATGATGCTCAGCCGTTCCATGGCGAGCAGGTACCGCTCGACTTCGGTCGGCTTGTCGAGGTACAGCGCGCTGGCCAGGTTCTCGACGTACACCACGTCCGGCAGGTCGGGCTCGGCGAACCGCAGGATGGTGAACCCGGTCGGCGTCGCGTGGCCGCCCAGTCCGTAGGGCAGCACCTGCAGGGTCAGCGACGGCGTGCCGCTCTGGTCCCTGAGGTAGCGCAGCTGGTCAAGGTGCACGCCAATACCGGTGACGGGACGGCGCAGCGGCGCCTCATCCACGATCATCCAGAGCCTGAGCTTGCCCTCGCGGTACCGGCGCTGCCGCTCCCTGCGCAGCAGCACGTGCCGTTCGGTCTGCTCGACGGGAAAATCGCCGAGCCCGAGCACGCCGGCCGCGTACTCCTCGGTCTGCAGCAGGCCAGGGATGAAATACGGGTCGTAGCCGCGGATCGCCCGCGCCGCCTCTTCCATGCCCACGTACGCCTGGAACCACTCCGGCAGGATGTCGTTGTACCGGTGCCACCAGGCCGGCCGGTTCGCCTGCTCGGCCAGGGTGAGCAGCTCTTCCCGCTCGGCGGGGGCGACGCCGTACAGGGTCAGCAGGTCGAGCACGTCGATCTCGCGGATGGCGTTCCGGCCTAGCTCAATGCGGCTGATCTTGGAGTCCGACGCGCGGATGGACGCGGCCGCCTGCCGCGCGGAGATTCCCTTGGCTTCCCTGATCCGGCGCAAGTGGGTGCCGAGCAGGATGCGCAAGACGGTGGGCCCGTCAGAAGAGTCAGGCACGCGGGGCGACCTCCCCATTTCCCGTCGCCATGCGCTGCGGCTAAGGGCGCATGGAATTACGCATTCCCCTTGCGGAGGGCGCATGCATACGCCCGATGATATCCCAGATGCCTAATCAGGCTAGGTTCTCAGATAGTGAGATGATGTGCCGGCCGGTCCCGCGGCGCGGTCCGGTGGCCGTCGGCGCCCCCGGGCCCGCGGACAGCGGGTGCGCCCGTGCCGGATGACCAAGGATTCCCGGCCCCGGCGGAAATTTACAGCCGTGAATTACCGAATTAACCCGGCCGCACCCACAGCGCCGGCCGCGGGCCATTGCGT
>NZ_JBARCR010000995.1:0-3144 GCF_049794275.1 Trebonia sp. | reverse complement strand
GAACGGCCGGGCCTGCGGATGCCGCCGGCGCGCAGCGCCGACAGCACGGCGGCGATGACCATGAAGATGACCGACGCGTAGAACGCGGCGTGCAGGCCGGTGGTGAACGCGTCCGCGACCTGCCCGTGCAGCGACGTGGTTCCGACGAAGATCGCGAACGCCAGCTGGCGCGAGATCGACCGGGATGCCACCAGGATCGCGACGGAGAACGAGAAGACCATGCCGACGTTGGCGAAGGTCCGCATCATCCCCGACGCGATGCCGAACATGTCCGGCGGCGCCGCCTTCATGATCGCGGAACTGTTCGCCGGGAAGAACAGGCACGCCCCGATCGCGTTGATCGTGCCGACGATGACGATCCACCACAGCGGCGTCGAGTTGGTGAGCTGCGCGTACAGCAACAGGGACACGACCTGCAGCGCGAGGCCGGCCGTCGCGGGCAGCACCGGACCGTACTTGTCCGCCAGCCGGCCCGCCCAGATGCTGAGGCCTGCGGAGATAAGGTAACCGGGCAGCAGCAGCAGCGACGCGTGGATCGGCGACAGCCCGCGCGGACCCTGCAGGTACATCAGCAGCAGGAAGAGCACCGCGAAGCTCGCCAGGCCCTGGAAGAGGGACGCGCACAGCGATGCCGCCATGGTGGGGACCTTGAAGATCCGCAGCGGCAGCATCGGCGCGGGGACTCGCGACTCGATGAATACGAACAGCGCGATCAGCGCGAGGCCGCCGATCAGGAAAACGGCGGTCGAGGCGTCGAAAGGCCCGTTCGCCAGCTTGGTGATCGCCCACAGCACGCCGAACAGGCCGAGGCCGAGCGTGATCATGCCGAGCGGGTCGAGCCGCTGCCTGGTCCGCTCCCCCTTGTCGCGCAGCACCCGCAGCGCGACCGCGATCGCCAGCACCCCGGTCGGCACGTTGATCCAGAAGATCCAGCGCCACGACACGTAGGTGACGATCAGCCCGCCGAGCACCACGCCGAGCACCGCGCCGATCGTCCAGCCGAGCGAGGTGAACCCGTAGGCCCGGCCGCGCTGCTCCCGCGGGTACAGGTCGGCGATCACCGCGCCGCTGTTGGCCATGATCAGGGCGCCGCCGACCCCCTGCACGATCCTGAAGGCGATGATCGACACTTCGTTCCAGGCCAGCGCGCACAGCAGCGATCCGACCACGAAGACCGCGAAGCCTGCCTCGTACATCCGCACCCGGCCGAACATGTCGCCGAGCCGCCCGACCTGGGTGGCGAGCAGCGTGATCACGAGCAGGAAGCTGATGATGACCCAGACCACGTTCGTCAGTGCCACGTTCAGGCTGCGCTGGATCTCGGGCAGTGCGAGGACGACGATCGTGGTGTCGACGGCGGTCATCAGCACGCCGGACATGAGCACGACCATGGCGAGGCCGGTCCGGGTCTGCCCGCCACCGTCCGCGCTGGAACCGCTGGCAGCAGCGGCCGGCCGTGCAATCCGGGGGAACGTCACTTTCTTAGCCTAACGAACGGTGGTTTTTGCGCCAGCCGAGACTAGGCTGTCTTTCTGGCATTCCCGTACGGGGGGTGGCACCCTTTGGCCCGCGACGAATCCGCGATCGGCACAGTCGGAGTACTCACCGTTGCCACCCGTGGCTCAGCCGGCCCCGGGGAGGTGCGGATCAGGATCCGCGGTGGCTCCGAACTCTTTCTGGCCTGGTCGGAAACCCCGCTCCCGAGGGGCGCTACAGTCCTCGTCATCGATTACCGCGGCCCGCTGACGGTCGATGTTATGCAATGGGCCGACCCGCTTGGTGAGGCCCCCGTAATCCCCGGTTCTACCGAAGTTCCTCGCTCAGGAGAGTGAAACCATGTTGGGCTACCGAGTTCCCGCTCCGGATGAGGCGATGCTCATCTCCGGCGGTCGTTACGGCCTGAAGGAGGCGCCGTTCCGGGTAGTCACCGGGCACGGCGCGTTCGTCACGCCCATGTTCCGCAAGGTCAGGTACCTGACGCTTTCTATGCAGGAAGCCGAGGTGGCAGAGACCTGCGTAACCAAGCAGGGCATCTCGCTCAACGTCCGCGCCGTCATCGCGTTCAAGGTCGGCAACAACGAGGAGGCCATCGTCAACGCCGGGCAGCGGTTCCTGTCCGACCAGGACCAGATGTCGGTGCTGACCGGGCGGATCTTCGCCGGCCACCTGCGGTCGATCATCGGCTCGATGACCGTCGAGGAGATCGTCACCGAACGGCAGAAGCTGGCAGGCGAGGTGCTGGACGGGTCGAAGACGGAGATGGCCACCATCGGGCTGACCGTCGACTCGCTGCAGATCCAGTCGATCGACGACATGGGCGCCGGGTACATCGCGGCGATGGCCGCGCCGAACAACGCGGCGATCCAGCGGCAGGCCAAGATCGCCCAGGCGCAGGCCGACCAGGCGGCAGCCGAGGCGGTGCAGGCCTCGGCCCGCAAGCAGGCGGAGTTCGCCAGGCAGACCTCGGTCGTGCAGGCCCAGTACAAGGCCGAGATCGACAAGGCGCAGGCGGAAGCGGCGCAGGCCGGCCCGCTCGCGCAGGCCGAAGCGCAGCGCGCGGTCATCACTGCCCAGGCGGAGCTGGCGCAGCACCAGGCCGAACTGCGCCAGCAGCAGCTCGTCTCCGAGGTCATCAGGCCCGCCGAGGCCGAGGCGGAGAAGGTGAAGATCCTCGCCATAGCCGATGCCGAACGGACCAGGATCGCGGCGGAGGCCGCCGCCTCCAACAACCGGGTCGCGCTCGACCAGTTGCTGATCGCCCAGCTGCCGCAGATCGTCAAGGAAGCGGCCGGCGGGCTGGCCGGGGCGAACGTCAGCATACTCAACGGCGCGGACGGGCTTGGCGAGATCGCGGCCGGGCTAGTTAGCCAGGGGCTGACGATTTTGGAAAACGTGCGCAAGGGTGTGAACGCGGCGCCGGCCAACGACGAGAACGGCACGCCGCAGAAGGGGAATGGGCAGCTGCCTGCTTAGCGCGAGAGCCGAGGCCCGTGCCTCCGCTGGTCAGGTCCCGGGGTTGCGGGCCAGGATGAAGTTGATGGCGATCAAGCGCAGCACGGGCTCGCCAGCCTGGTTTGTTACCTCGACTAGCGAACGGATGATGCCTCGGTCGGGCTTGCTCTTTGAACGGCGGGCTTCCAGGAC
>NZ_JBARCR010000994.1:0-6671 GCF_049794275.1 Trebonia sp. | reverse complement strand
AGCGGCTGGCCCGGCAGGGCTGGCGGGTGGTCGGCCTGGACGCGGGGCCCTTCTGGGACCCCGACGCCGACTGGGTCAGTGACGAGGCCGGATCGCACCACCTGTACTGGACCGAGCCGCGGGTGATTAGCGGTACCGACCCGGTGCCGATGGGCTCGAACAACTCCGGCCGCGGGGTGGGCGGCTCGATGGTGCACTACGCGGGGTATACGCCCCGATTCCACCCGAGCGACTTCGCTACCTGGACAAACGACGGCGTCGGTGCCGACTGGCCGATCAGCTACGAGGACTTGCGGCCGTACTACGAGGACATAGAGCAGGAACTGCC
The DNA here is from genome assembly GCF_049794275.1 of Trebonia sp. Lineage (NCBI taxonomy): Bacteria > Bacillati > Actinomycetota > Actinomycetes > Streptosporangiales > Treboniaceae > Trebonia > Trebonia sp. The sequence goes on along the minus strand of NZ_JBARCR010000994.1, from coordinate 6,343 downwards.
CGTCGCGGGCGAGGCCTGGCCCTGGGGCGACCCGCACACCTACCCGCAGCGCCCTCATCCGGTCGGCGGCAACGGCGAGATCTTCCTGCGCGGCGCGTATGCGTCCGGCATCACGGCGAAGGTGGGACCGGTCGCCATCTCCAACGGGCGGTTCGGCAACCGCCCGCACTGCATCTACCGCGGATTCTGCCTGCAGGGATGCAAGGTCAACGCCAAGGCATCCCCGCTGATCACCCACATCCCCGACGCGCTTGCCCACGGCGCCGAGATCAGGGCCAACGCCATGGTCACCGGGATCGGTTTCGACGAGCGCACCGGCCAGGCCACCGGGGTGCACTACATCCGCGACGGGGTGCCCCGTTTCCAGCAGGCGGCGGCGGTCGCGGTCGCCGGCTACTCGATCGAGACGCCGCGGCTGCTGCTGAACTCCGCGTCGCGTCGGTTCCCTGACGGCATGTGCAACGACTTCGACCAGGTTGGGCGGTACCTGATGGTGCAGGGCGCGCCCCAGACCGCCGGACGCTTCGACGCCGAGGTGCGGATGTACAAATCGCCTCCGCCGGAGGTCAGCAGCGAGCAGTTCTACGAGACTGACCCAGCTAAGCCGTACAAGCGGGGCTTCTCCATCCAGACCGTCTCGCCGCTGCCCATCACCTGGGCCGAGCACGTGGCCGCGCAGGGCCACTGGGGCGCCAGGCTGCGCCAGTACATGAGCGACTACGTGCACTGGTCATGCCTGGGAGCGCTGTGCGAGTTCCTGGCGCAGCCCGGTAACCGGGTGACCCTGGCCGAGGAGAAAGACCGCTACGGCCTGCCCGTCGCCAGCTTCGCCTATTCCCAGTGCGACAACGACAACCAGCTCATGCGCGCCGCGCAGAGCGTCATGGAGCAGATCCTGCACTCTGCCGGGGCCGACGAAGTCATCACCATCGACCGTTATGCCCATCTGGTCGGAGGCGCCCGGATGGCGGCCGACGAGCGACACGGCGTGGTGGACCGCAACTGCCGCAGCTTTGCTGTGCCCAACCTCTACATCACCGACGGCAGCGTGTTGCCCACCCAGGGCAGCGCGAACCCGGCACTGACCATCATGGCCGTCGCCGCCCGCGCGGCCGGCCGCCTGGCCGCCGGCGCCGCTGACGCAACCCAGGAAGGAAACACCCATGGCTAAGCCCACTGTCGCCGACTACCTGCTAGAGCGCCTGCGCGCCTGGGACGTGACCAAAGTCTTCGCGTTCCCTGGCGACGGCATCAACGGCATCCTGGCCGCCTGGGGGCGGGCCGACAACGAGCCCACCTTCATCCAGGCCCGGCATGAGGAGATGGCCGCCTTCGAGGCCGTCGGGTACGCCAAGTTCACCGGCAAGTTCGGCGTGTGCATGGCGACGTCAGGACCCGGGGCGATCCACCTGCTGAATGGGCTCTACGACGCCAAGCTCGATCACGTGCCGGTGGTCGCGATCGTCGGCCAGACCAGCCGTTCCGCGATGGGCGGCTCCTATCAGCAGGAAGTGGACCTCCTTAGCCTGTTCAAGGACGTGGCGAGCGAGTACGTCCAGATGGTCACCGTTCCTGAGCAACTGCCGGGCGTCCTGGACCGGGCCATCCGGGTGGCGCTGGCCGAGCGGGCCCCGACGGCGATCATCATCCCCTCCGATGTCCAGGAGCTGGTGTACTCCGCGCCGACCCACGCGTTCAAGATGGTCCCGTCCAGCCTGGGAATCGACTGGCCGACCGCCGTGCCGGACGGCGACGCGATCGCCCGCGCGGCCGAGATCCTCAACGCGGGCAGCAAGGTCGCGATCCTGGCCGGCCAGGGTGCGCGGGGAGCCCGGGACGAGCTGGCACAGGTTGCCGAGCTCCTCGGCGCCGGGGTGGCCAAGCCATTGCTTGGCAAGGACGTGCTGTCCGACGAACTGCCGTACGTCACCGGCTCGATCGGCCTGCTGGGCACGCGGCCAAGCTACGAGCTGATGCGGAACTGCGACACCTTGCTGACCGTCGGGTCCAGCTTCCCGTACACCCAGTTCCTGCCCGCCTTCGACCAGGCCCGGGCGGTGCAGATCGACATCGACGGCAAGTACATCGGGATGCGCTATCCCTACGAGCTCAACCTCGTCGGGGACGCCCGGGCCACCCTGCGGGCGCTGATCCCGCTGCTGGAGCGCAAGGAGGACCGGTCCTGGCGGGAAGACATCGAGGCCAAGGTAGCCCGGTGGTGGGAGACCATGGAGCAAGAAGCCATGGTCGAGGCCGACCCCATCAACCCGATGCGGCTGTTCCATGAGCTGTCGACGCGGCTGCCAGGGAACGCGATCGTGACCGCGGACTCCGGCTCCTCGGCGAACTGGTACGCGCGCCAGCTGAAGTTCCACGACGGCATCCGCGGCTCCCTGTCGGGCAACCTGGCCACCATGGGACCGGGCGTGCCGTACGGGATCGGCGCTAAGTTCGGCCACCCGGACCGGCCCGTGATCGTGTTCGCGGGCGACGGTGCCATGCAGATGAACGGCCTGGCGGAGCTCATCACCATCAAGCACTACTGGGAGCAGTGGACCGACCCGCGCCTGATCGTCGCCGTCCTGCACAACGACGACCTCAACCAGGTCACCTGGGAGATGCGCGCGATGGAGGGCGCGCCGAAGTTCACCGAGTCGCAGACGCTGCCCGACGTTGACTACGCGGCCTTCGCGACCAGCCTCGGCCTGCAGGGCATCAACGTGGACAAGCCCGCCGACCTCGGCCCCGCCTGGGAGCGGGCGCTGGCCGCCGACCGGCCCACGCTGCTGGATGTCCGGACCGATCCGAGCATCCCGCCGATCCCCCCGCACGCGACGTTCGAGCAGGCCAAGGACGCCGCCAAGGCCATCCTGAAGGGCGATGAGAACGCGCGCCGCGTGATCGTGGAGGGCATCAAGACCAAGGTGCAGGAGTTCCTGCCGCACTCCGGTGACTAAGCGAGGGTACGTTTAGAACAGCCATCGTTGGGGCGGCGGCAGCTGTGCTGGGTTATGCCAGGCCGTCCCTTGATGCGGCTCCAGTCCCTGGCCGCCAGCGATCAGGCCGACCGCGACCGACCACCCTGAGGAGCCCCGACGATGGACGCTTCCCCTATTGTGCAGCCCGGCGCCGGCTGGCGTCCCGAGTCCGCCGGGCGCGGCAGCGAGTACGCGATGCTGTCCCGTCAGGTGCGGCAGGCGGGCCTGCTGGATCGCCGGCTGCGTTATTACACCTGGAAGATCACGCTCACCGCGCTGGCGTTCGCGGCCGGATGGGCAGCGTTCGCCGTCCTCGGGAACTCGTGGTGGCAGCTCGGCATCGCCGTGTTCCTGGCCGTGGCCTTCGCCCAGGTCGCATTCCTTGGCCACGACGCCGGGCACCGGCAGGTCTTCCGCACACGGCGCGCCAACGATGTCCTCGGCGTCTTGTGCGCCAACCTGGCCACCGGACTCAGCTACGGCTGGTGGACCGGCAAGCACAACCGCCACCACGCCCACCCCAACACCGAGGGTGCCGACCCTGACATCATGATCAGCGTGCTGGCGTTCTCTGGCAGCCAGGCACGGGCGAGCCGTGGCATCCAGCGGCTGGCCTTTCGCTACCAGGCCTGGCTACTGGTCCCCATGCTGTTCCTCGAGGCGATCGGCCTGCACGCTTCCAGCATCCGGGCGATTACGCGGCGGTCCGCCCGGAACCGGGCCTGGGAGGCGGCGCTGCTCGGCATCAATGCCGCCGGCTACCTCACCGCGATCTTCCTCGTCCTCCCGCCCGTCAAGGCCGTGGCCTTCATCGTCGTGCAGCAGGGCGTGTTCGGGTTCTACCTCGGGTGCTCGTTCGCGCCCAACCACAAGGGGATGCCGGTCCTGGCCGCGTCCGACAAGACCGATTTCCTGCGCCGCCAGGTGCTCACCTCGCGCAACGTCCGCGGCGGCTGGCTCACCGACTTCGCCCTCGGCGGCCTGAACTACCAGATCGAGCACCACCTGTTCCCGTCAATGCCGCGTCCTAGCCTGCGCCGGTCCCAGGCGCTGGTCGCCGCGTTCTGCGCCGACCGCGGTCTGCCCTACTGCCAGGCCACCCTGCTCGAGTCGTACGCGCAGGCACTGAGCCACCTCAACGCCACCGGCAGGCTCACCCGGCCGGCAGCGGTCAGCGCGGCAGCGGCGGCGCTCGCCCAGCCCTGACTTGACGCTGCCCCTTGACGCTGCCGCCAGGGGCAGCAGCCTCACCTAGTCAGCTCGGCTAGCAGCTGCGAGAGCTCGACGGTCGCGATCCGCACCGAGGAATCGCTGCATCCGTAAGGCAGTACGACGATCCCGTCGTGCAGGAGCGAGCCGCAGGAGTAGACGACGTTCGGGACGTACCCGTCGCGCTCGGACTTATCGGCCACGAGAAGCGGCTCGGGCAGCGCGGAAATCAGGTGCTCCGGCTCGTCCAGGTCGAGCAGGATGGCGCCGATGGCATACTCCCGCATGGGGCCGACGCCGTGCGTGAAGGCCAGCCATCCCGCCGGAGTCTCGATCGGCGAGCCGCAGTTGCCGAGCTGGACCAGCTCCCACGGTCGTGCCGGTGCCTGGATGGTTACGCCCGGCCCCCAGCGACGGCGGTCAGTTGAGTACGCGATCGCGTTGCTCTCCCTGTCCCAGCGGGACAGCGCCGCGTAGCGGCCGGCGATGCGGCGGGGAAACAGCGCCATGCCCTTGTTGCGCGTGGCGGGCCCCGCAAGCGGGGAAACGGTGAACGTCCGGAAGTCCGCGGTTTCCAGCAGGTGCGATGCGACGGCGCCGCCGTCGAACGCCGTGTACGTCGCGCAGTAGGCCGGCTCCGCGCCGTCGGTGAAGCGCACGAACCGCGCGTCTTCCATGCCGTGACTCTCGGCCGGCCCGCCGGGCCACAGCACCCGCTCGGAGAGCGGGTGCCGCGCGTTGAACACGACCTCGTAGCTACTGGCAGCCACCCAGCGCACCCGGTCGACGAGGGCCGCGGAGTCTCCGCGTGTCGCCCGCTGCCGGGACAGCGCGCCGATGGCGGCATCAAGCTCCGCCATGCCAAAGCGCTCAGGCAGCAGGCTCAAGAGGAACTGCGCGTCCTCGTCTTCATGGCCGAACTCGGCAAGCTTGGCCTGGAAGACGCCGCGATCGCAGGTGCCTGGGCGGTAGTGCCCGGTGCCGGGGAACGGTCCCGGCTCTTCAACGCTGATCGCGGATCCGGCGCTGATCGTGCCGGTCCTGAACTCGATGCTGGACAGATGTCCTTCGCCGACCGCGCGCAGGCTCATGACGAACCGGAGCTCCCCGGGGCCGCAGCCGGTCTGGTCGGGATGCGGCACGATCGACGGGTTGAACAGCGCCGCGCCCTCCAGCGCGTACTGCTGAGTGAAATACGCGCCGATCAGGCGCTGCCGGGCGACGCTGACCCCGGCCTCAGCGCCGAGCCTGTGCGCGACAAGCCCGAAGTTGCGCTCCAGAGCGCGGTCCAGGTCACGATACCGGCCGGCGAAGTCGGCCCTCGTGCGGGCAAGCGTCCGGCGTACCTCGTCCTCGGTCAGCGCCAGGACGCGGTCAATGACCGCCTTGGCCCGCGAGTCGCCCGAGATCAGGGTTTCCTGGCCGGGAACGAACAGCTGGCTCAGCGTACGGGACTTGTCAGGCAGCAGCCGGTGAGGCGTTCTGGCCAGGACAGGGCGTCCGGCGCCGGTCACCGTTGCACGGGACTGACGTGGCGGCCTACTTGCAGCACCGAGATCATCGCCAGTGTCGATTCCGCGCCCTGGTTTCGGTTACGGCTGGTACGGCTCAGGCCGTCGCAGCAGCCGCCGGTCCGCTCGTCGAGCAGGGGAACCTGGGCATCATTGTCGCCGAGGAACCACGCCACGCACATGCCGACGCCGTCCAGCCAGCGCGTGTCGCCGGTCACCGCCGCAGCACGCATGCACGCGTCCGCCAGCGCGGCAGCCTCGATCGGCTGCTGATCGAAGCCAGGCCGCTGCTCGCCAGGACCCCAGCCTCCCACCGGAACCACCGACAGGTGACCCCTGTGGGTCTCGCCCGCCAGCAGCCACTCCAGCATGCGCAGGCCGTTGCGGAGAACAGGATCACTGTCAAGTTTCCACCCGGCCACGATGACTGCCTCCGCGATCGCGGCGTTCGCGTAGCTGAGCCTCGGCGCGGGCCAGGGCCACGCGGTACTGGCGGGCGGCTCGCCGATGACGCCGACGGCGTCGGCGAGGAGGCTGAGCCCGGCAGCATGGTCAGGCAGGGCGCCGAGAACCTCGGCGGCGCCGAGAGCCGCGAACGCCATGGCGTGCGGCCACCGCGAGCGGACCCGGGCGGCGGAGTCGAAC
>NZ_JBARCR010000993.1:0-2565 GCF_049794275.1 Trebonia sp. | reverse complement strand
AGCTCCCGTGCCGCCTCGATGTATGCGATGGCACCGGTGGACGCCGGGTCGTAGGTGATGACCGACTGGCCATAGCTCGGCGCTTCGGACACCCGGACGCTGCGCGGGATAATCGTCCGGAGCACGATGTCGCCGAAATGCTCACGGACGTCGTCCGCGACCTGGGTGGCTAGCCGAGTGCGCCCGTCGTACATCGTGAGCAGGATCGTGGTGATCCTGAGCTGGGCGTTCAGGTGCCCGCGCACCAGCTCCACCGTCCTGAGCAGCTGCTCAAGCCCCTCGAGCGCGTAGTACTCGCACTGGATGGGGATCAGCACTTCTTCGGCGGCGACGAGCGCGTTAATCGTCAGCAGGCCAAGGGACGGCGGGCAGTCGATCAGCACGTAGTCCAGGTTGGACACATCGAGCTGCTCGATCGCGCGCAACAGCCGGGACTCCCTGGCCACCATCGGCACCAGTTCGATCTCCGCGCCGGCCAGGTCGATGGTCGCCGGAGCGCAGAAGAGGCCGGGCATCCCGTCGACCTCGGTGACGACATCGGAGAGCGGGCGTTCCTCGACGAGCACGTTGTACACAGACTCGCGGCCGACATGGTGATCGACGTCCAGCGCGGTCGACGCGTTGCCCTGCGGGTCCAGGTCCAGCACCAGCACCCGGCAGCCGTGCTGCGACAGGCTCGCCGCGAGGTTGACCGCGGTCGTGGTCTTACCCACGCCGCCCTTCTGGTTGGCGATCGTCATGATGCGGCACCGCTCGGGCCGCGGCCACGGCTCTCGTTCAGCCGCGCCGCGGACGCCGACCGCCGCCTCTGCTGCCCGGCCGATCGGAGTATCTGCGGGGTCGTTAGGTACGTCGGGTACGACTACTGGCGAATCGGGCGCGGTGGCTTGCGGCGGCATTTGATCTCCTCCACTTCCCAAGGCGCTCTCCGTCTTCACGACACTGGGCGTTCCACGTGAAACTGCCCCCGACAAGGCGTGCCGTACCCGGTCCGAACCAGGAAAGGCCGGCTCTCCATGACCGTTCAACAGCGCACCTCTCGAGACCTGCTCTGATTGGGAAGACAATCGCCCCGGCTGATCACCGGGCCACCCCAACCCGGACACGCCCAGGGACGGTACCGCATTCCCCCTGTCAGGCCACCCCACGCCGGCTGCGGTGAGCACCTGGCTGCTCCTCTCGGCCGTGTCCGCCAATGACGACACGGACTACCGTGGTCGCAGGTACGACCCTACCTTGGCCGACCCGCAGAACCTCCGCGCTTCGCACGCGAAGTCGCGACAGGACGGGGCGGGCAGCCGCTAGCTCCTGCTCAGCGGACTGGCCCTTGATTGCCAGGATTTCACCCCCCGGACGGAGCAGCCCGGCGGCCCAGCCAGCGAGCCGGTCCAGCGGCGCGACCGCCCGGGCCGTCGCGATGTCCGCCCTAATGACCCCCGCCATGTCTTCGGCGCGACCGCGGACGACGGTGGCATTCGGCAGGTCCAGCCGCGCCAGGCACTCTTCGAGGAAGGCCGAACGGCGGAGCATCGGCTCGAGCAGCACCACGCGAATTCCGGGGCGGAGCATGGCGAGCACCACGCCGGGCAGCCCCGCACCGGACCCGATGTCGACGAGCTCACCGGCTTCCGGCAGCAGGTCGGCGACCACCGCGCAGTTCAGCAGGTGCCTGTCCCACAGCCGGGGGGCCTCGCGAGGACCGATCAGCCCGCGCTGCACACCGTCGGTCGCGAGTATCTCCGCGAACTGGCACGCCGTTTCAAGCGCGCTGCCGAACACCTCGAAAGCCTCCGGAGGAGGAGGCACAGCCGAGGGCACTAGGTGAACCGCCTCAGCCGACCGGGAAGATCACCACGCGGCGGTTGGGCTCCTCGCCCTCCGACTCGCTGCGCAACCCTGCCTCGGCAACCGCGTCGTGCACGATCTTCCGCTCGAACGGCGTCATGGCGCGCAGTTTCCTCGGCTCGCCGGTGCGCTCCACCTCCGCCGCCAGGGAGCGGCCGAGCTCGGCGAGCTCGGCCCGGCGCCGGGCGCGAAACCCGCCGACGTCAAGCATCAGCCTGGCCCTGAGCCCCGTCTTCCTGTGCACCGCCAGCCTGGTCAGCTCCTGCAGCGCCTCAAGGACCTCGCCATCGTCGCCGACCAGTTCGTCAAGGGTCGCACCGACGACGGAGACGACCGCCCGGTCGCCCTCCACGTCCATGTCGATGTCGCCGTCCAGGTCGGCGATGTCCAGCAAGCCCTCGATGTAGTCGGCTGCGATCTCCCCCTCCTCATCGAGGGAATCCTCGGAGTCGGCCTCGTCGTCATCCTCGTCGTCGCCCTCGGCCTCGTCATCCTCGGCCTCATCGTCGTCGGCATCCGCGGAGTCGTCGGCCTCGGCCAGCTCGTCGTCGTCGAGCACGTCCTCGGGGTCCACCACGCTGTCTAGCTCGTTGTCTTCCAGGCTGGGCCCGTCGAGGCCAGAAACAGGCGACACGCTCTCGCGACCTACCACCGTGCCGAAACCCTCACCGGGATCATCCCCCACGTCGTTCACCTCTTACCCGAGTTGCCCGAGTTGCC
>NZ_JBARCR010000992.1:0-5243 GCF_049794275.1 Trebonia sp. | reverse complement strand
ACCACGACCGGCCCCGGCCCGAACCGGCCGGCGAACCGCTCCGCGGCCGCCATCGGGTCGTCGGTGCCGCCGAGCACGACGATCAGCCTGCTGCCCTGCACGCCCGCCAGCAGGTCGAGCCTGGCCCGGCGGGCGGTGGCGCGCAGTTCCTCGATGACCGGCTCGGCCTCGTCGCCGTCGATGCTGCCCGCGATGACCGCGACGGGGGAGGACGACCAGTTCAGCGCCGACGCCCAGGAGTTCAGTGACGCGGTCTCGGCCGCCTCGCCGCGCACCAGCGAGTCGACGACGAGCGCCTCGAGCCTGGCATCCCAGGCGCCGCGCGCCTCCGCGGTCCGCGCGTACACCTGCGCCGCGCTGAACGCGATCTCCCGCGCGTAGACGAGCACTGCCTCGCGCAGCTCGGCCTCGGCGCCGGGCGCGGCCAGCGTGTCCACCCGGTGCTCCACCACGTCGATGATCACCCGGACCATCTCCACCGCGTGCTGCAGGCTGACCGCCCTGGCCAGCTCGCGCGGGGCAGTGCCGAAGACCTCGGTGGCAGCGGGACGGGCCCGTTCAGGATGCTTGATCCAGTCGGCGAACGCGGCGATGCCAGCCTGCGCCACCAGCCCCAGCCACGACCTGTTCTCTGCGGACATCTTCCTGAACCACGGCAGCCGCTCGTCCATCGCCGCGATCGCCGCGGTGCCGAGCGCGCCCAGCGACCGCTCGATCCGCCGCACCGTCTCAGGATGCACCCGCGCGGGCGCGTCCAGCGCACCCGCGGCGGCCTGCCGCTTAGCCTGCATCCCCCCACCCTGTCACGGAGCCGACCGACCACGCCGCGCGCCCGACAGGTCCGCAGGATCGGGCGCGCAGCGGGGGGTTCCGGGGGGACGATCGTCCCCCCGGGCTAACTGAGCGCCTCGGAGACCGGGAGGTCCAGCTTGTACTTCGCGATCGCCTGCGCGGGCAGCGACGGGTCCACCGCGCCGGACCGTGCCAGTTCCGCGAGCACCGCCAGGGTGATCGACTCCGCGTCCACGTGGAAGAACCGGCGCGCGGCCGGCCGGGTGTCGGAGAAGCCGAACCCGTCGGTGCCCAGCGACGTGTACGAGCCGGGCACCCAGCGGGAGATCTGGTCAGGCACCGAGCGAATCCAGTCGGAGACGGCCACCACGGGGGTGTCAGAACCGGCACCGGCCAGCGCGGACGTCACGTACGGCGTCCGCGGCTCCTCCTCAGGGTGCAGCAGGTTGTGCGACTCGGCGGCCAGGGCGTCGCGGCGCAGCTCGGTCCACGAGGTGACCGACCACACGTCCGCGGCCACGCCCCAGTCCTCCGCCAGCAGCTGCTGCGCGCGCAGCGCCCACGGCATGGCCACCCCGGAGGCGAGGATCCTGGCGCCGGCCGTCGACGGAGCGGCCGCGTACCGGTACATGCCCCGCAGGATGCCTTCCTCCAGCCCCTCCAGCTCCGGCGCCGCGGGCTGCTGGTACGGCTCGTTGTAGACGGTGAGGTAGTAGAAGATGTTCTCGCCGTCCGGGTGCTCTGGCGATGCGTCGTACATCCGGCGCAGCGCGTCCTTCACGATCACCGAGACCTCGTACGCCCACGCCGGGTCGTAGGAGACGCACGCCTCGGACACCGAGGCGAGCAGCACCGAGTGCCCGTCGTTGTGCTGCAGGCCCTCACCGGTCAGCGTCGTGCGGCCCGCCGTGGCTCCCAGCAGGAAGCCGCGGCCCAGCTGGTCGCCGAGCGCCCACATCTCGTCGCCGGTCCGCTGCCACCCGAACATCGAGTAGAACACGTACACCGGGATCATGTGCGTGCCGTGGGTGGCGTACGAGGTGCTGGCCGCGATCACCGACCCCATCGCGCCCGCCTCGGAGATGCCCTCGTGCAGGATCTGGCCGCGCTCGGACTCCTTGTACGACAGCAGCAGGTTGCGGTCTACCGCCTCGTAGGTCTGCCCGAACGGCGAGTAGATCTTCGCGGTCGGGAACAGCGAGTCCATGCCGAACGTGCGCGCCTCGTCGGGGATGACCGGCACGAACCTGTCGCCGATGACCGGGTCCTTCATGAGGTCCTTCAAGATCCGCACGAACGCCATCGTGGTGGCGACGGACTGCTTGCCAGACCCCTTCATCATGTCCTGGTACACCGAGTCCGGCGGCTGCGGCAGCGGCTTGGCGCGTACCACCCGGCGCGGCAGGACGCCGCCGAGCGCGGCACGCCGCTCCTTCATGTACTGGATCTCGTCGGAGTCCTGGCCGGGGTGGTAGTACGGCGGCAGCCCGTCGGGGCCTTCCAGGTCGGAGTCAGGGATCGGCAGGTACAGCCGGTCGCGGAACTCCTTCAGCTCGGCGAGGGTGAGCTTCTTCATCTGGTGCGTGGCGTTGCGCGCCTCGAAGTCCTTGCCGAGCGTCCAGCCCTTGATCGTGTGGGTCAGGATGACCGTGGGCTGGCCGACGTGCTCGCGGGCCGCCTTGAACGCCGCGTACACCTTCCGGTAGTCGTGACCGCCGCGGGACAGGTTCCGCAGATCGTCGTCCGACAGGTGCTCGACCATCTTCCGCAGCCGCGGGTCCGACCCGAAGAAGTGCTCGCGGATGTAGGCGCCGGACTCCACCGAGTAGGTCTGGAACTGCCCGTCCGGCGTGGTGTTCATCTTGTTGACCAGCACGCCGTCGGTGTCCTGCGCGAGCAGCGGGTCCCAGTCGCGGCCCCAGATGACCTTGATGACGTTCCAGCCCGCGCCCCGGAAGAAGGCCTCGAGCTCCTGGATGATCTTGCCGTTGCCGCGTACCGGGCCGTCGAGCCGCTGCAGGTTGCAGTTGATGACGAAGGTGAGGTTGTCCAGCTCCTCGCGGGCGGCCAGCCCGATCGCGCCGAGCGCCTCGGGCTCGTCCATCTCGCCGTCGCCGCAGAACGCCCACACGTGCGACCTTGACGTGTCGTGCAGCTCGCGGGCGAGCAGGTAGCGGTTGAACCGCGCCTGGTAGATGGCGTTCAGCGGCCCGAGGCCCATGGACACCGTCGGGAACTCCCAGAAGTCCGGCATCAGCCGCGGGTGCGGGTAGCTCGGCAGCCCGCCGCCCTGGTGGGACAGCTCCTGCCGGAACCCGTCGAGCTGCGTTTCCGCCAGCCGTCCCTCGAGGAACGCGCGGGCGTAGATGCCCGGGGCGGCGTGCCCCTGGAAGAACACCTGGTCGCCGGACTCGCCATGGTCCTTGCCGCGGAAGAAGTGGTTGAACCCGACCTCGTACAGCGAGGCCGCCGACGCGTAGGTCGCGATGTGCCCGCCCACGCCGAGGCCTGGCCGGTTGGCGCGGGACACCATGATCGCCGCGTTCCACCGGATATAGGCGCGGATGCGCCGTTCTACGTACTCGTCGCCGGGGAACCACGGTTCCCGCTCCGGCGCGATGGTGTTGATGAAATCGGTCGACCGCAGGCCGGGCACCCCGACTTGCTGCTCGCGCGCCCTCTCCAGCAGGCGCAGCATGAGGTAGCGGGCCCGGCCTCGGCCACGGGTGCGCGTGACCGAGTCGAAGGAGTCGACCCACTCCCGCGTCTCGTCCGGGTCGATGTCCGGGAGCTGCGTGGGCAGCCCGTCGCTAATGATCGAGTAACGCTGGCGTCCGGAAGCCACGGGGTAGCCTCGCCTTCCGCAGTTCGGCGGCTGATGGCCGCGATAGTTCGTCTCACTTGTCCAGACCAATCGTCGTACGTCTTGGCCGGTTTTTCATCTCTACCAAACGGTAACCGCTGCCGCCTTATGACCTGGCTCATGGGCCGGCTTCACGGCATCCCGTTCTACCAGTTACGGTACGTGGTGAACGGTCCCCGGATAGCCGTCGCGGGACCTCCGCGGCCGCCGCGGGAGGTCAATATATGGCGGCTGTTTTCATCGCTAGGCAGATTGCCACTTGCGCACGGGGCCGACCCAGTGTGAACTGTCCCAACAAGAAGTACTGACGCGGCCACGGACGCTTAGACGCGGCTGGGGGGCTCGCGGGGAAGGATTCGGAGGAACGTCAGTGAGCGCGACCGCGCGCCAGGCGCAGGATGAACGCGGCCAGGCTGAGCGGCTCGGTATTAAACCGGGCCAGGTGGTGCAGGAACTCGGCTATGACACCGATTGCGACGAGCAACTGCGCGACGCGATCAAGGCAGTCGAGGGCGTTGAGCTCGTCGATGAAGACTACGACGAGGACGTCGTCGACGTGGTGCTGATGTGGTGGCGGGAAGAGGACGGCGACCTTGTGGACGCGCTGGTCGACGCCCTGACCCCGCTGGCCGATGGGGGGTACATCTGGCTGCTGACGCCCAAGGCGGGCCGGCCGGGCCACGTCGAGCCGAGCGACATCGGCGAGGCGGCGCCCACCGCGGGGCTCGCCCAGACGTCCAGCGTCAGCGCCGGCCGGGACTGGTCGGGTTCGCGGCTGGTCGCGCCGAAGGCGCGCCGCTGACGCATCACTACCGCCATGACAAACTAGGCGTGGCAAGTCCACCCTAGAGAGGATTCAGGCATGGCAGTTGAGGTCGGGGAAGAGGCCCCGGACTTCGAGATTCCGGACCAGCACGGCACGCCGGTGAAGCTGTCCAGTTTCCGCGGCGCGAAGAACGTGGTCCTGGTGTTCTACCCGCTCGCGTTCAGCCCGGTGTGCAGCGGCGAGCTGTGCGCGATGCGGGAGGACTTCCCGGAAGTGAACCGCGACGACGTGGAACTGCTCACGGTGTCCGTGGATCACATGTTCGCGCACCGCGCCTGGGCCGAGCAGGAGAACTTCCAGTTCGGGCTGCTCGCGGACTTCTGGCCGCACGGCGCGGTCGCCAGGGAGTACGGAGTGTTCGACGAGGATCGCGGCGTCGCCCTGCGGGGCACGTTCGTGATCGACAAGGCAGGCATCGTGCGCTGGAAGGTGGTCAACCCCATCCCGCAGGCGCGCGACATCGCCGACTACCAGAAGGCTCTGGCAGCCTTGGCGTGAGGGCGTTAGCTCGACCCCTGAGGACGGGAGGGGACGAGATGCCGTGTTACCGGTGCGGCACCCGGCAGGGAGACCCCGAGCCGGGCAAGGGCAGCCCGTGGCGGCGGGGCGTGATCAGCGAGCACCAGGTGCTCATCTGCCCCGCCTGCCAGCCCGCGGTCCTCGCCGAACTGGCCCGCTGCCCTGGGTGTGGCAGCGCGCACCTGATCAGGCGGCTGGACCAGGTGGAATGCCTGGACTGCCGGCTGACAAGGGACGCCGACG
>NZ_JBARCR010000991.1:0-1580 GCF_049794275.1 Trebonia sp. | reverse complement strand
GTTCACGGCGGACGGCCCGGCGCTCGACGAACTGTGCCGGATCGCCGACGCGCTGCGCCGGGACGTGGTGGGCGACGATGTGACGTACCTGGTCACCAGGAACATCAACTTCACCAACGTCTGCTACACCGGCTGCCGTTTCTGCGCCTTCGCCCAGCGGCGCACGGACGCCGACGCGTACACCCTCTCGCTCGACCAGGTCGCCGACCGCGCCGACGAGGCGTGGGCCGCGGGGGCCACCGAGGTATGCATGCAGGGCGGCATCCACCCTGACCTGCCGGGCACCGCGTATTTCGACATCGCCGCCGAGGTCAAGCGCCGCTGCCCCGGCATGCACGTCCACGCGTTCTCGCCGATGGAGGTGATGAACGGGGTAGCCCGCACCGGGCTGCCGCTGCGCGAGTGGCTGGTCCGGGCCAGGGAGGCCGGCGTGGGCTCGCTGCCGGGCACGGCCGCCGAGATCCTCGACGACGACGTGCGCTGGGTGCTCACCAAGGGAAAGCTGCCCGCCGCGGACTGGATTGAGGTGGTCAGCACCGCGCACGACCTGGGCATCCCGACGACGGCGACGATGATGTACGGCCACGTGGACGCCCCGCACCACTGGGTGGGCCACCTCCGGGTGATCCGCGGCATCCAGGAGCGGACGGGCGGGTTCACGGAGTTCGTGCTGCTCCCGTTCGTGCACACCAGCGCGCCGATCTACCTGGCCGGCCTGGCCAGGCCGGGCGTTACCAGGCGGGAGAACCGCGCCGTGCACGCGGTGTCCAGGATCATGCTGCACGGCGCGGTCGGCTCGATCCAGTGCTCGTGGGTCAAGCTTGGTGACGAGTTGTGCCGCGACGTGCTGAACGGCGGCGTCAACGACCTGGGCGGCACGCTGATGGAGGAGACGATCAGCAGGATGGCCGGCGCCGACAACGGCTCGTTCAAGACGATCAGCGACCTGCGCGCGATCACCGAGCCGCTCGGCAGGCCGCTCCGCCAGCGAACGACCCTCTACGGCACCCCGTCGCCCGACCGCCTGGCGGCGGCGACGGCCAGCGACGGCGTGGCCGCCTCGGTACGGGCAGGCCTCCCGATCCTGGCTCGCTAGGTGGCGCGCGTGAGCGAACCGGGCATCATCGCCGCCGGCGAGGGCACGATCGTCGCGGCGCGGGGAAGCGTCATGGCGTTCAAGGCGATCGCCGCGCAGACCGGCGGGGACTTCTCGCTCATGGAGCGGACGGTCCCGCCGCGTGGCCGCCGCCCGCTGCCGCATCGCCATGTGAACTGCTCTGAGGCCTTCTGGGTGCTCGACGGGACGATCACGTTCGTCCTGGACGGCGTCGAGCAGCGGGGACGCCGAGACGACTTCCTGCTGGTGCCGCGCGGCGCGGGGCACACCTTCGGCAACGACGGCGAAGCGCCCGCGCGGCTGCTTGTCCTGCACGCCCCCGCGATGGACGCCTACTTCGCCGAACTCGACGCGCTCTGGTCCAGGGAGACCCCGCCATCCCCGGAGGAAGAGCGCGCCCTGATGTCCCGCTACGGCATGGAACCCGCCTGACAGGCCCGTGCGGCCACCCCCCGAACGTGGT
>NZ_JBARCR010000990.1:0-1781 GCF_049794275.1 Trebonia sp. | reverse complement strand
CCGGGGTAGGAAAGGCGACATGTGGTGATCCCGGAGACGAGGGACTCTGACCAGGTCGCAGAGGCCGTGACGGCGGAGAAGGCGACCGCCGAAGGCATCCATGGGGCGCTCCGCGCGTTGTTTCCCCTCGCGCCGGAGCCGGCGCCCCGGACATGGACTCGCCGCGGCATGGCCGCCGCTGCGCAGATCGCGGCCGTAGGCCTCGGCGCCTGGGTGCTCCTGCTGCGCATCCCCGGACTTCCGTCCTGGGATGCTGTCTACGCCGAGGACTGGTGGGAATTCCTCGTGGGGGCGTATCAGCACCCCTGGCGGCTGTTCGTCCCCTTCGGGGGATACGAGCAACTCCTGCAGCGCGTAGTCGCGCAATTCGTGAGTTACCTGCCCGTGGCCCAGGCCGCTCACGCGTTCGCGGGTGTCGGGGCGCTCATCACGGCGGGATGCGCGTTGTTCATTTTCCACGCCAGCTCAGGGCACATCCGGTCCGCGCCGCTGCGGGTCCTGCTCGCAGTGGGCGTCATCCTGCTGTCGAGCGCGCCGATGGAGATCGCCGACAGCACCGTCGCCGTCTCCTTCTACCTGCTGCTCGCGATGTTCTGGGCCGTACTGTGGCGCCCCCGAACTGCTGCGGGTAAGGCCGCCGCCTTTGTCGTCGCCTTCATCACCGCGGCCTCCATCAGCATCGTCATCTTGTTCGCGCCACTGCTTGCGATGCGTGTTTTCGCGCTGCGCCGCTTCAGGGAGCAGGCGGTGACAGCGGGCTGGCTAGCGGGCTGCCTGGTCCAACTGCCCATCATCATCATTTCCTACGTCCAGGGTCAGTCCCGGCTGGGGGGCTACGGCCCGTCCGGCGACAGCAAAACCCGGATCGGCGGCTCGTTCACCTTCTACGCCCACGATGTGGTCCTGCGAGCGATCGGCTGGCACTCGTCGTGGCGGCTGGAGTCGCTCACCGGAAGAGACTGGGCCACGGTGATCGTCGCCATCGCCCTGGTCGCGGTCTTCGTGGTGATCATGGCCACCCAGCCAGGCGCCCGGCCATTCGTTGTTGTCGCCCTGCTCACGGGCTTCGTCTTCTCCATGGTCTCCACGATCCTGACCCCGTGGGTGACGGTCTCGCCGGTCACGATTCAGCAGGAGTCAGCCGCCCGCTACACCGCGCTTCCCATCTTCCTGATCGAAGCCGCGGTCATCGTCGGGGTGGATTACGCTCTCCGGAAGCGGCGCGGCGTCCGCGAGCAGCGCGGTGCTGGCGAGCGTGGTGCTGGCGAGCGTGGTGCTGGCGAGCGCGGTGTCCGCGAGCGGAACGGGCCGCGCCGCTGGTACGCGCGGGCCGGGCTGCGGCCGGCACTGGCCGTCACCGCCCTGGTCGTCATCCTCGCGACCAGCTGGGCGGTCGATTTCCGGTATCAGGGAATCCGCACGGTGCCGGAGGGCGGCCGGTGGGCTCTGCATGTAGAGCAGCTCAGGACTGGATGCCAGAACTCCTCGTCGGGCGAGTTCAGGCTGCACGGACCCACGGACGGAAACTTTGTGACAGGGCTTCCCACGTACGAGTGGATCCCCTGCAGCCGCATAAAGCTGTGAACCAGTGGCTATACGCAGTCGCTAGCACAGGGCGTGCCGGACTGGCTAGTCGGCTTGCCGGTCAGGTCGTTCAGCAGATTGTGGTTCCAGACCATGATGGTGAACGTCTTGTAGTGGTAGACGTGCGCGGGCGGCCCGGCGTGCAGCGCGGCGATGGCGCTGCGCGTGATCATAGAGGCCAGGACACCGGGGCCGCC
>NZ_JBARCR010000989.1:0-3487 GCF_049794275.1 Trebonia sp. | reverse complement strand
GCGCATCGAGCCGGGCGGCGGTCATGTCGATCCACCGCAGGTCGGCTTCCAGGTGGAACAGGCCGTAGTTGGCCAGGTAGGTGTCGAGCGTGCCGCCCTCGTGCTTGAGCGCGGTCAGACGCTCGTGCGTGGTGTCCAGCCGGGCAGCCTGGCTGGGGCTGGCGATGCGGGCGCCGAATTTCTGTGCCTGCACTGCGGCGCGGCCGGTTAGCTCAGCGCCGCTGATGCCGGAGGTGAACCCGAGGTAGTTCTCGATCCGCGAGCTGGCCGCAGCCTGCCCGCCAGCGGCGGCGGCAACAACCAGGATCAGGTCATGGGTAGCCTCGCCGACACCGAACAGCAGCGCGCCCGATTCCACCTCCTGCGCAGATCCGTAGGCCTGCAGCCGCGCCCACTGCTCATCGCTGAGCGCCGGGAACGCCTCATCGCCGTAGTAGGTCATCAGTTATCGCGTCTTCCGTGCGGTAGTTATCGCGTCTTCCGTGCGGCGCGTGCGGCTGCGCAAGAACTTTAAACGCGTAGAAATGGGCCGTCAACAGCAACGGCACGTACACCGTCGGAATGATGTATGTAAGGCCGAAGCTGCCCGGATCCTTGATAAGGAAGGGGGCGGTAGCAAAGGCAAAGAGCAAGTCGGCAGTGCCGACGACGTTGAATATCCACACCGGCAGCAAGCGCGGCCTTTCGGCGCGTGAACGCTGCAAGCCGATGAACGCGATATATGCAAGGACGAGGGCGATCAAATCGCCAAACGCGGCGGGGTTGGCGAATCCGGCAGGCAGCTTCCGCGTCACGAGGCCGACAATCAGGAACGCCGTGGCAAAATAGCGGAAGAAGCTAATGGCCGTCAGTGATTTGAGTTGCTGAATTCTTGGCTGGCTTTTCATTTTAGGCCAGATGATTGTGGCGAAGATTGTGAACCAGGCGATAAGCCCGAGGGCCACGCTCATGCCGAAATAAACGATTGTATTCATCTTGTTGTTCTCCTTACCTTTCTCATGTGCTAGCTCCCTTTGAGCCCCGCGCTGTTATCCAGCGCCGGCTACTGTCAGGCCGCGACCGGGCCGATTTCGACTCCTGCCATTTCGGCGTAGATGAGGAAGCGGAACGGATCTTGCAGCTGGTGCCGCTCCATCAGCCGGTAAAGGGCTCGCTGACGCAGTTCCGCTAGCTCGCGGGACTCCGGATGCCTGGCCAGCCCGGCAGTAATGATCTCCAGGGCGAGCGCGCCGTCGCGCTGGGCTAGCAGGGTCCGTGCGGCCGAGGCGAACAGCTCGGGCCTGCCGCCGGCCAGCAGGTCGAGCGCCGCTGCCCGGTCGGCGGCGTCGACGGGCTCCAGTCCCTGCCCGTCCGGCTGCCAGTACCCGGAGTGCTGGTGGTAGAGCCGCTGCACGAAATGGTCGCGGATGATCAGGTACGGGCCGACGGCCGCAGGGTGCTCGCGCAGCACTTCCGGCAGAACGCTGGCCTTCAGCAGCCCGGTCAGGGTCAGCCCGCGGCCGATGCCGGCGAGCGACCGGTCCCGCAACTCGGTGAGCGCGGCGCGCAGGCCGGGGACGGCGTCGGCGGTGAACAGCTCGGTCAGCGTTGTGTGACCGTGCACCAGCACCCGCGGGCCGAGCTCGGCGATGAGCCCCAGCGCCTCGAGCATTCCGTCTGGTGATCCCTCGGCGAAGAAGGGCGCGCCGAGGTAGGGCATCATCACGTCGCCGGTGAACAGGACGCCGCTACCTGGCAGGTAGACCATGAGGGCGTCGCTGGTCTCGCCGCCGGTCGTCGGGTACAGGACGAAGTCCGTCCCGCCGATCGATACCGGGGTGGGCTCGGAGACCAGCCGGTCCACCGCTATCTCCGCAGGCCTGGCGGCCGCATCGGTGCTGCCGAACCCGGTGCCGCTTCCGGTGAAGTAGCGGAACGGGAACACGTTCGCGTGCTGCCGCTGCAGCTCGGACGGGAACCCGGCCTGTGCGATCAGCTGTGTGCCTTCGCTGGCGAGTGCGCCGATGCCGCCCGCATGGTCGAAGTGCGCGTGCGTCAGGATCACGTGGCCGACGTCGTCAGGGTGCAGGCCGCCGTCGGCCAGGGCGGCTCTGACGCGGTGTTCGGCCGTCCCGGCGTCGATCGCGACGACACCGCTGTCGGTGCTGACAAAGGCGAAGTCGGCGAAGTCGTAGCCCTGCGCCACCCGGACGCCGGGCGCCACCTCGACGATCCTCGGATAGCCGAAATGGTAGCCGTCGGCCGCGTTCGCCCAGCCGCCGCCGAACTGAAGCCTCGCCTCAGCCGGAGCCGACGACAGGCCCGAATCTGCGGCGGCCTTGGCTGCCCGGTCGTGCTGGCCGGTGGCGGCATATGCCGCGGACAGGCCGTGGTAGACCGCACGGATCATGTTGCTCGGGAACTGGTCGCGGACGGCGAGTATGAACTCCAGGTCGGCGACGGCCTGCCCGGCATGGCCTGCCTCAGCCGGTAGCGGCGCGAGCGCGAGGCCGCGATAGTACTGCGCCGGTCCGAGATCCCTGCTGGCGGCGTCGTCCAGCCTGGCCACGCCAGCCGGGATGTCCTCGCCAGCGCGGACCTGGAAGTACCCGGCCAGGGCCAGCGGCAGCACCTGGTCCGGCTGGCTGGCGGCGAGTGCCTCGAAGTAGCTCAGCCCGTCGTGGTCTGCCCCGGTCGCGGCGAGCACGGTCGCGAGCGTGACGAGCGTGGCCCGGTCAGCGCCCGGCCAGCTGGCGGCCACCTTGAGCGCCTCGATGTTCTGGTCCTTGATGATCTGCTGTGACATTGCCTGCTTCTTCCTGTGTTAGCCGGCGGCAGCGGCTACGCTGCGGCTCGTCCGCCGAGCGAATTGTGTCCTGCTGGCCAGACGGTCCAGCCTTGCGCCCTGAGCGCGGGGCTGAGCTGAGCGGTGCAGTGCTGGCACAGGTACAACTGGCCGCCGCGGACTGCGCGGTAAGCCGCGCGGACCGCGGGTCCGCACCGATCGCATGTCTCGTTCATTACGTGTCTCCTTCGCGAGCTGGCAGAGCCGTTTGGGGCCCGGTCAGCGCTAGGCCGCGAGCTGGCGCGCCCAGCGCATCCGCTCGGCCGCCGCGGCATATCCGTTCCGGGTCATCGCGGTGCTCCGTTACTTGGGCCGGGGTTAGCGGATCACTGAGACGGGGTACCCTTGGGTCTGGGTTTCGTGCGCGCCTGCGGCTGTTTCGGCTTCACCACCCGCCGAGCTTGCGGGCTGGGCAGGCAGGAACAGGGCTGCCAGGAGGGCACCCGCCGCAGCAACACCGGCGGCGACGAGGCAGCTGATGGTCAGGCCGCGCAGGAATGCGTTGGCGGCGGTGTGCTGCAGCGCCTGCCCGAGGCCCGGATGGCCGAGGGCCGCGATCTTGCCGGCGGCCACGTACGCCGCGCCGACGGACTGGTGTGCGGTCGCCGCGACCCGGCTGGGCACGCTGGCTGGCAGGGTGGCGGTCAGCCGTGACGTGTACAC
>NZ_JBARCR010000988.1:0-2330 GCF_049794275.1 Trebonia sp. | reverse complement strand
CCCCACGGCAGGAGCGGGCGTGAGCGTGCGGCCGACCAGCGGTGACAGGTGCAGCGCGACGCTGGCCAGTTCCCGCAGGTCGGTGTCGATGAGCGCCTGCGGCCCGTCGCAGAGCGCCGTCTCCGGCGACGGGTGCACGTCGACGATGATGCCGTCCGCGCCGACGGCGATCGCGGCCCTGGACAGCGGCAGCACGAGGTCGCGGCGGCCGCCGGAGTGCGACGGGTCCACGATCACCGGCAGGTGGGACAGCCGCTGCGCGACCGGGACGGCCGAGATGTCGAGCGTGTTCCTCGTGGCGTTCTCGAACGTGCGGATGCCGCGCTCGCACAGCACGATGTCCAGGTTGCCGCGCTGCGCGATGTACTCGGCGGCCATCAGCCATTCCTCGATCGTGGCGCTCATGCCGCGCTTGAGCATGACCGGCTTGCCGCAGCCGCCGACGGCTTGCAGCAGCGGGAAGTTCTGCATGTTGCGGGTGCCGACCTGCAGCATGTCGGCGTACGACGCGACCAGGTCCACGTCGGACGAAGAGACCACCTCGGTGACGATCGGCAGCCCGGTCTCCGCCCGCACGTCGGCGAGGATCTTCAGCCCGGCCTCGCCGAGGCCCTGGAACGCGTAGGGCGACGACCGCGGCTTGTAGGCGCCGCCGCGCAGCAGCGACGCTCCCGCGGCTCGCGCCATCCGGGCCGAGGCAAGCGTCTGCTCCGGCGTCTCCACCGCGCACGGCCCGGCGATCACGGTCAGCGTGTCCGGCCCGATCGGCACCCCCCCGACCCGGATCACCGAACGCTCCCTGCGATGCTCCCGGCTCACCAGCTTGTACGGCACGGAGATCCGCACCACGTCCGACACGCCCGGCTGCGACGCGAGGTTCAGCGTCGCCGCGAAGCGGTCGATGTCACCGCTCAGCCCGATGATCGTCCTGGACTCGCCGCGGCTGACGAACGCCTCGCCGCCCGCCGCGCGAACCAGGCTGACCACACCGTCAGCGTCCTCCTCGGTGGCCTCCGCGGCCATGACCACAACCATCTGACGTGCCCCTTCGCTCGATGCCCATACTCGATGCCCATAAGAAAAGCCCCGGGCCATAGTGGCCCGGGGCTTTCAGCTAGGTCGCTCGCGTCAGCGCGTGGTCTGGCGGGCGGCCGGCTTCCCGAGCCGGTTACCAAACCAGAACCAAAACTGCGTACGCATGGCAGGCACTATACAGCACGGTCCCGCGGCCGCATCACGCGAACGCTCAGAACCCGCCGTAGTACACGGTGATCGTGCTGCCCGACGGCGCCTGCCCCGACGGGGTCACCGCGAACACCTTCTGCCCGGGGCCGAACGCCCTGCCGTCCACCTGGAAGCCAAGCTGCTGCAGCTGCTGCTGCACCTGCTGGAACGGCTGTCCCGTCAGGTTGCCGGGGACCTGAACCTCTGGCGGCCCGTTCGAGACGTAGACGGTGACCGTCGTCTGGCCAGGCGCCACCGGGGTGCCCTGGTCCGGCGACTGGCGGACGATGATGCCCTGCGGCTGGCTGCTCGCCACCTGCATCACGTTGAGCTGGATGTTGTTCGAGCCCGCCCAGCCCTGGATGGTGCCGATGTTCTGCCCGACGAGGTTCGGCAGCGGGATGCCCGCGACGACATCCACGTACACGGTGCGGGTGGCCGGCCACGAGGTGCCGGCGGCCGGCGTGGTGCCGGCCACGGTTCCGACGGCCACGCCGTCCGCGGCGACGTTCTGCGGGGTATCGCTCACGGTCAGCCCCGCCTTGCGCAGCGCCGCGATGGCGCCCTGCAGGTTCTGCCCGGTTACCGGCGGCACGGTGATCATCTTCGGTCCCGAGGAGACGGTCAGCACGATCGTCGTCCCGTGCACCGCGCGCCCGGACGGGGACATGCTGATCACGTCGCCCTTGGCCACGGCGTTGTCGGTCACCCGGGGACCGCGCTGCACCTCGAACCCGGCTTGGTGCAGTTCGCGCGTGGCGGCCGTCAGCGTCATCCCGTCCACCGACGGCACCGGCGTGTACCGGCCCGACGTCAGCCACCAGCCGCCGAGCGCGAGCCCGAGCACCACCACCAGCGCGCCCACCAGGTACGCCAGCCGCCTGGTGAACAGCCACCGCTGCAGGAACGGCTCGTGGCCGCCGAAGGTGACCTCGCCGTCGTACGGGGCTCCTTCGTACACCGGACCGTGCCCGTACCCGGCCGGGCCCGCGTCGTAGCCGTTCCCGCCGCCCACCACCATCGTGTGCGATCCGCCTGCCGGCGAGCCAGGGCCCCCCGGGCCCCCCATGCCGATGGCCGCGATGGCGGCGCCAGCCCCGTTGTAC
>NZ_JBARCR010000987.1:0-2036 GCF_049794275.1 Trebonia sp. | reverse complement strand
GGTCGAACGAGTCGTCGGGGAACGGCAGCTTCGTCGCGTCCGCGGTGACGGGTGCCGCGGCCGCCGGGGGAGCGACCTCGCCTTCGGCGCGCATGGCGGCGAACATGCCGCGGACCGGGGTCAGTTCGCCGCCGTCGAGGTCGGCGGCTACCACGTTCGCCCCGCGGCGGTAGGCCTCGAAGGCGTGCCTGCCCGCGCCGCAGCCGAGGTCGAGGACGAGATCACCCGCGCTTACCGGAAACCTCGTGAAATCGACCGTCAGCACGCGAGCTCCCCGTTGACCACCTTCCGGTAGAGGGCCACGGTGGCGGCGGCGACCGCGGGCCAGGCGAACCGCTCGCCGACCCTGGCGAGGCCCCGTTCCGCCATGCTCGCCCGCTCCGCTTCGCCGTCGTGCAGCGTGCGGAGCGCGGCGGCGAGTTCTTCCGCGTCGCCAGGGGTCACCAGCACGGCGGCGTCGCCGGTCACTTCGGGCAGCGCGCCGGCCCGGCTGGCGATCAGCGGCGTGCCCGACGCCATGTGCTCCACCGCGGGCAGCGAGAACCCCTCGTACATGGACGGGACCACGGCGATCTCCGCGGAGGCGAGCAGCCGGGCGTACACCTCGTCCGGCAGGCCGCTCACGAACGTGACCCGGTCGGCGAGGTCGAGCTGCGCGGCCTGCTTCCTGGTCGCCGTCGAAGGCGTGCCGACGACCATCAGGTGGACGTCGCGCTCGGTGACCAGCTTCGCCACCGCGCGCAGCAGCGTGGGCAGCCCCTTGAGCGGCGAGTCGGCGCTGATCAC
This sequence comes from Trebonia sp., assembly GCF_049794275.1. Taxonomy (NCBI): domain Bacteria; kingdom Bacillati; phylum Actinomycetota; class Actinomycetes; order Streptosporangiales; family Treboniaceae; genus Trebonia; species Trebonia sp. Next base: position 1,250 of record NZ_JBARCR010000987.1, on the reverse strand, counting down.
GGTCACGATCCGGCCCCGGACCCTGGGCCCGGCGTCCTCGCCGCGCGGCCGGAACAGCCGCGCGTCCACGCCGAGGGGCACGATGTGCACGGCATCGCGCCGCACGCGAAAATCCCGGCAGATGTCGTTCTTTGACGATTCGGAGACCGTGATCAGCGGTCCGGCCCGGCGCGCCACCCGGCCCTGCATCCGGACGAAGCCATACCAGCGGTGCTTGTTCAGCCGCTGCAGCAAGCTGCTGGCGGCCAGGTCCAGCCGCTTGTCCACGGTGATCGGGTGATGGATGCTGGTGATCATCGGCAGGCCGAGCCGAGGCACGCCCAGCATCCCGTAGCCGAGTCCCTGGTTGTCGTGTATCACGTCGAAGTCGCCGGGGCGCCGGGCCAGCGCGCGCAGCGCGCGGATGCTGAACGTCAGCGGCTCGGGAAACGCGCCGCCCCACATCATGACCGTCTCGAGCGCGTCGGCCCAGTCCCTGATCTCGCCGAGCCCCGGGGTGCGGAACGGGTCCTCGTCCCTGTACAGGTCGAGGCTCGGTACCTGGCGCAGCCGCGGGCCGTCGTCGAGTTCCGGGTACGGCTGCCCGGAGAACACCTCGACGTGATGCCCGGCGGCGGCGAGCTCCCTGCTCAGGTGCCGCACGTAGACGCCCTGCCCGCCAGAGTGCGGCTTGCTGCGGTAGGACAGCAGCGCGATGCGCAGCGGACGGCTCACAGAGGTCACGGGGCACCTTACCAAAGGGTAAGTTCGCGGCCCGATGAGGCACCCGTGTCTCCAGGCGGGACCCCGCGCGCCCGCGATGAGTGATTTGCCCCAGGCGTGGTAGTTGGTCTAGCGCCTGCCGCATCCGCGAGCCGCGGCAGTTCCTCCGACCAGTGGGGAGCGCACGGGTGACGATACGCAACCGGATCGCCGCGGCGGACCAGCGGCTGCTCAGCCGGATGACGGCGGCCAACACACAAGCGCTGGACCGCGCGACGACCGGACTCGGCCGGGTCGCGGATCATGGCGTGCTGTGGTTCGCGCTGGCGGCCGCTCTCGGCGCCAGGCGCAGCAAGTGGACCCGCAGGGCGGCCTTGCGCGGGCTGGCGGGCATGGCGATAGCCAGCCCGGCCGCCAACGTGCTCGCCAAGCGGCTGGTCCGCAGGACGCGCCCGGAGCGCCCGCTGCTCCCCGTCGGGAGGATGGCGGCGCCGCCGCGTACCACGTCCTTTCCATCCGGTACTGCCGCGTCGGCCGCCGCGTTCGCG
>NZ_JBARCR010000986.1:0-1649 GCF_049794275.1 Trebonia sp. | reverse complement strand
GTCATCCGTGGCGGCTCTGGTCGAGCCCGCGGAGGAAGCCGCGGGCCGCGGGCCGGCCTGGCGCAGCGCTGCGAGCAGCGCGCTACGGCTCCGGCCGCGCCAGGCGAGCATCTCGAACGGATCGTCGTCGAACGCCTCGGCCAGCACGTAACAGACCGCGGCCAGGTGCTTGCAGGGCACTCCCCAGTCCGGGCAGCTGCAGTGCATGTCCAGGTCGGCCGCCGACCTGGGGAACAGCGGCGTCCCGCACGAGGCGAAGATCTCTTCGATCTCCGCGGGCATTTCGCCTGCCAGCAGCTTCGCGCGGAACAGCGCCTGGCTGGCCAGCCGCCGCTCGACCTCGCGCCACTGCGCCGTTGTCAGCGGCAGCACCTTGATGGTCACGTTGTACGGCTGCGGCCGCGACCCCTGGACCCGCGCGGTGACCACGCCCTGGGTCAGCGAGAACTCCACGACCTGGCCCTTTCGCGCGTAGCTGCGCCCGCGCTGCAGCCGTCCGCTCATCCCGTAAGACTCGAGCACGGCGATGAACCGCCGCGACCACCATTGCTCGCCGATCGCGCCGCGCTTGCTTTTCGCCTTGATGCCGCCTTCGACGGCGATCGGGGGACCCGCCGTCTCCCACCACCGCGGCCCGCTGGCTGGCGGGCTCATTCCGGCACCGCGTCTGCTGAAAGCGCTACGACCTCGCGCAGCTGCGCCGTGGACAGGCCAGCGAGCCAGTTCTCCCCGGTGCCAACGATCTGCTCGGCCAGGGCTTTCTTCTCCTCGATCATGGCGTCGATCCGCTCCTCGAGCGTGCCCACGCAGACGAACTTGCGCACCTGCACGTCGCGGCGCTGCCCGATCCGGAACGCCCGGTCGGTGGCCTGATCCTCCACGGCCGGGTTCCACCACCGGTCGACGTGGATGACGTGGTTTGCCGCGGTCAGGTTGAGCCCGGTGCCGCCCGCCTTGAGCGAGAGCAGGAACAGCATCGGCTCGTCCGCCTCCTGGAAGCGGGCCACCAGCTCGTCGCGCTGCTTCTTGCTCGTGCCGCCGTGCAGGTACAGCACCTGGCAGCCGATCCGGGCGGCGAGATGCGGCTGCAGCATCCGGCCGAACTCGGCGTACTGGGTGAAGCACAGCGCCCTGTCGCCGTCGGCCGCGATCTCCTCGCAGATCTCCTCGAGCCTGGCGAGCTTGCCGGACCTGCCGGGCAGCCGGGAGCCGTCGCCGAGCAGGTGCGCGGGATGATTGCACACCTGCTTGAGCTTGGTCATCGTGGCAAGCACCAGGCCGCGCCTGGTTATGTCGTCGCTGGCCTCGTCGATGCGGCTGAGCATGTCGGTGACGGTCGCCTGGTACAGGCTTGCCTGCTCCTGCGTCAGGTTGCACCAGACCTTGATCTCCTGCTTGTCCGGCAGGTCGGAGATGATCGACTTGTCCGTCTTCAGGCGGCGCAGCAGGAACGGCTGGGTGACCCGTCGCAGCCGCTGTGCCGCCTCCTCGTCGCCGAACCGCTCCACTGGGACCGCGTACTGCTCCCTGAAGGCCTTCGCAGGGCCGAGCAGGCCGGGGTTGGCGAACTCCATGATCGACCACAGCTCCGACAGCTGGTTCTCCACCGGCGTCCCGGTCAGCGCGACCCGCGAGGCGGCGGGCAGGGC
>NZ_JBARCR010000985.1:0-2311 GCF_049794275.1 Trebonia sp. | reverse complement strand
GTCGAGCACGTCGCTGGGCACGGACCGGGCGCCGGCGAGGCGCGCGCCGATGTCGTACGTCGGGTACGCCAGGGCCGGGTAGATCACCGTGTCATCGGGACCGAGCCCCAGCATCACGGGGAGCCAGGCGATGAACTCCTTTGTCCCGATCACCGGGAGCACCGATGCCGGGTCCACCCGCACGTCGTGACAGCGCTCGAGCCACCCGGCGGCAGCCGAGCGAAGCTCGGCAGTCCCCGCGGTCAGCGGGTAGCCGGGCGCGTTGGCCGCCGCCGCGAGCGCGTCCTGGATGAGGGGCGGCACCGGGTCGACCGGCGTCCCGATCGACAGGTCAACCGCGCCTCCAGGGAACGCGCGGGCCTTTTCCCGCAGCGGCGCCAGCTCGTCCCAGGGGTACTCAGGCAGTCGTGCGGCGAGGGTCACTCTTCGGCGGCCTGCGGCGGCAGCGCCGCGACCAGCGGGTGATCCTTCCCGATCTTGCCGGTCTTGGACGCACCGCCAGGGGAGCCAAGTTCCTCGAAGAAGTCGACGTTAACCTTGTAGTAGTCCTTCCACTGCTCAGGCACGTCGTCCTCGTAGTAGATCGCCTCAACGGGGCAGACAGGCTCGCAGGCGCCACAGTCCACGCACTCGTCCGGGTGGATGTAGAGCATGCGCTCGCCCTCGTAGATGCAGTCCACCGGGCACTCTTCGATGCACGCCTTGTCAAGAAGATCGACGCACGGCAGCGCGATGACGTAGGTCACGTAAGCTCCTCTTCAACTTTCCTTACTCGGTCCGCTGGCCGGGACCGCCGGCCAGCGTCGCTACCTCACAGTATGGTGGTTTGCCCTGTTAGCTGGCGACAATACTCCCGGCCCCGGCGGTGGAGTCGGACTGCCAGCTGGTTTCCGTCAGCCCGGCCGTCCACTGGTACCCGGAGTAGCGCACCTGGGTGATTCCGTAGTCGCCGGCATTGGCGACGAGCCAGTTTGCCACCGCCCAGCCGCTGCCCGCCGCGACTTTGAACGTGCCGGACGCCCCGGTGCGGGCGGTGCTGATCGCCCGCACCGCCTGGTCGGCTCCCGGCTGGCCGAACGCGTCGGTCAGGCCGCTGCCGGCCGCCTTCAGGTCCAGCTTGGCGCTTACCCCGAGATCGGACGCCTGCGTGGCCGGGTTGTACCAGCAGGTGACCGCGTGCGGCGTCGCGGTGAAGTAGGCCCCGAGCGCGGCGCCGGTCTGCGCGTACTGCTCGTACGCGTACCCGTCGGCGCTGCGCTGGACGTCCTGGGCGGCCTGGTAGACCGGGAGCGTGGTGTAGTTGGGCACCTTGACGAGGGCGTTGAAGAACGCGGTCGCCGCGTAGGCGGGGTCCTGGAGCTGGGTGGCGCTGCCCCAGCCTTCCGACGGGCGCTGCTGGAAGATGCCGACCGAGTCAAGGTCGCCGTTGCTCGGGTTCTCCAGCTTGGCCTCCTGGAGCGCCGTGGCGTAGGCGATGGCCAGCGCCTGCCGCGGCAGGCCCTGGCGGACGGCGACGCCGGCGATGGTCGCCGCGTCCGCGGCCTGCCCGAAGTCGAGCGGTATCGCGTTGTTCCCCGTTCCGGCCTGGCAGCCGGGCACGGTGAGCAGCTGCACGACGTAGTGCTGGTAAGCCTTGTAGGCCGCGAACCCGCCGACGGCAAGCAACACCGCGATCACGGTGAGTACCGTCAGTGGGCGGCGCCACGAACGCCGGCGGTAAGCCTTCGGCACGGCGCGTCTCGGGGACCTCGTGGTCACACTGCGACGGTACCTGCCCGTGGCCGCTTTCGCTGGCGGTAGGCTCGCTCGCCATGAGCCAGTCCATGAAATCACCGCTGCCTGCGGTCATTGACGACCTGTGGGAGCGGCGCTCCGGGCTGAGCCCGGAGGACACCGCCGCGCGCGCCGAGGTCGTGGCGGCCGTGGACGAGATCGACGCGGGGAACGCCAGGGTGGCGTTCGTGGACCCGGCGACCGGTGAGGTCGTCGTCGACGAGCGCGCGAAACACGCGATCCTGCTGGCGTTCCGGCTGCTGCCGATGACACAGTCACAGGTCGGCGACTTCCGGCATCACGACCGGATGCCGCTGAAGACGCGGCTCGACGGCGTGCGGGTCGTGCCGGGCGCGATCGCCCGCTGGGGCTCGTACATCGCCCCTGGCGCCGTGCTGATGCCCTCGTTCGTGAACATCGGCGCGTACGTGGACTCCGGCACGATGGTGGACACCTGGGCGACGGTCGGCTCCGGCGCGCAGATCGGGAAGAACGTGCACCTGTCCGGCGGGGTGGGGATCGGCGGCGTGCTCGAGCC
>NZ_JBARCR010000984.1:0-2567 GCF_049794275.1 Trebonia sp. | reverse complement strand
AGCACACCCGCGGCCGCGCCGGCTACCACGATCGGCGGCGGCGGCGGGGTGAACATCTACCAGTGGCTGCCGTTCACCCAGCAAGATCTCACCGCTGCGTCGCGGGCGACCGTCGCCTTCGCCGCCGACTATGAGAACTGGTCGTACACCGAGCCCGCGCAGGCCTACGTCGCCAAGATGAACGGCCTGGTGACCACCAACTTCGCGGCGTCACTGCAGAACAGCTACGCCACGCCGGGCGTCGCCGCGCTGCGGAGCGCGCAGAAGCAGATCTCCACGAGCAGCGGCGGGATCGCCTCGATCCGGTCGTTCGGCACCGGGTCGATCACGTTCGTGGTCAACATCGCGCAGCGGCTGGCCACCACGTCGGGCACCTCGAACAGCACGAAGCAGTACGCGGTCACGGTCGTCTCCAACGCGACCGGCTGGCAGGTCAACGACGTTGAGCTCGCCGGGGCGGGTAACCAGTGAACCCCCGGGTCATCGGCGCCATCGCCATCGGCGGCGTCGTCGCACTCCTGCTCTGCCTGCTCGCCGTACCGATGATGGTTCTCGGCGGCAGCAGCATGCTGTTCTCGGGCGGCGGCGCCGGCGGCTGCGTGGCCGGGTCTTCAGGCACCGTCGCGCAGCCCGGGGTCAGCTCAGCGGCGGCGAACTCCATCCCGGCCAACTACCTGACGTGGTATCGCAAGGTCGGGCAGCAGTACGGCGTGCCGTGGACGGTCCTGGCCGGCATCGGGAAGGTCGAGAGCGACCACGGGCGGACCACACTGCCCGGCGTGACGAGCGGCGCCAACGCGTTCGGCGCGGCCGGGCCAATGCAGATCGGCATCGAAGGCGCCGCGGGCAACCAGTGGAGTGCGCTGGCCACCGTCGAGGACGGCAAGCCGCCAGCGTCCGTGTACGACCCGGCAGACGCGATCGCTGGCGCGGCGAAGTACCTGATCGCGCACGGCGTGCAGACCAACGTCCAGAGCGCGATCTTCGCGTACAACCACCTGGACTCGTACGTGACGGCGGTGCTCGGCTGGGCCTCGACCTACGCGAGCGGCGGGTTCACGGTCAGCGCGACCAGCCCGAACTCGGCGTCCAGTGCGACCTCGGCCGCGTGCATCGGCACCGGAACGCTCGACTCCCTGATCACGCCCAACGCGGCCGTCGCCACCGTGATCAACTTCGCGCAGGCCCAGCTGGGCAAGCCGTACCTGTGGGGCGGCACCGGGCCGGACGCGTTCGACTGCTCGGGGCTGGTCATGATGGCCTACCGGGCGGCCGGCATCAACATCCCGCGTACGTCAGAGGACCAGTGGGCACAGTTGCCGCACGTGCCCGCCGGCAACGTCGAGCCGGGTGACCTGGTTTTCTTCGCCGGGGCGGACGGCACGCCGACCTCCCCGGGACACGTCGGCCTGGTGATCGGCCACGACAAGATGATCGAGGCGTACGCGACCGGGTTCCCCATCCGGATTTCCACGTTCGGCTCGCCGACGTCGCAGCCGGGCCTTTCGCAGGTCGTCGGCTTCGCCCGGCCGTGGGCCCAGCCCGGCCTGAACCTCGGCAATTCGGCCCGCGGGTAGCTCATCGGGTGTGCCGATCGTGGGACTTGCCCTGCCGGGCGCTAGGTGTGTTCCTGGCTTCGCAGCTTGCGACCTTCGTTGGTAAGAAGCTGCTGCTTGATCCGCATGAAGCGCGGTCGCGCGCCGCGGTTCTGAGCGCGGCAGTGGACGATGACGGGATGGCAGAAGACCATATCCCCCGGCTCGCCGGTCAATTCGACCACACGGAGGGGCACGTCTTCGACGATGGTTTCCCCCTCCATGAAAGCGGCGGTCCGGTCGGCGGGTGACGGCGCTAGTCCCGTGAGCGCCATGAGCCACGGGTGTGAGCGGTGGAACCGTTCCCAGAGGCTGGTGCCCGAGCCGCCCCGCTGGCTCGCGGGAATCCGGCGTTCCTGCTGGATCAGCAGACGAGGTGACCCGGAAAGGATCAGGGTTCCACCGCTTCGCGGTGCGACCGAGCCGATGAAGCTGACCACGAATAGCGCCGTCGGCTGATCGACGTGCAGGTCACAAAGATTGTCCCAGTGCCAAAGCCTGGTCGGCACCTCCCAGGCGCCCGGCTCGGGAAAGGTGACGATGGCACGGCCCCAGTCTCTCGGCGGTGACCAGGCGGCCTTGCCGAGCAGGTCATCGAAGACGCCGCGTACCTGCCCGGTCAGGATCCTGGCCTGGATCGGATCACGCTTGGCGGCTTTCAGGTCGCCAGGGATCTGGCGCCAGCTGATTCGGTCGTCGCGACGTACGCCGTGCGTGCCTTCCAGCTCCGACCACCATCGCCGCTCCATGGCGAGGGCGTCGGCGGGCGAGAACGCCTGCCTGACCACGACGTAGCCGTCGCGTTCGAAGCGGTGGATGTCTGACGAAGCAAGGGTGGTGAGTTGTGAGCCCATGAGGTCCGTCTCCTGCTTGACGGCGCCCCGCAGCAGATCATTCGCCCCGGCCGAGCCGATGCGTCCGATCTACCGCGGGGTGTTACCCCACGGCTCACCGCGAGGCGCGGTGAACGAT
>NZ_JBARCR010000983.1:0-1582 GCF_049794275.1 Trebonia sp. | reverse complement strand
CACGCCGACGTGGCGGCCAGTGCCGCAGAGATCAGGGCGACAGTGACCGCCCAGGATACCGCGGCCGACGCCGGGACCGGCGCCGCGCGGCGCCCTGGGCGGCCGCGCAGCGAGCGGGCCGAGCAGGCGATCCTCGACGCCACGCTCGAGGCGATCGCCGAGCGCGGCGTGGACGGCGTGGGCTGCGAGGACGTCGCGGCCCGCGCCGGCGTCGGCAAGGCGACCCTGTACCGGCGCTGGCCGGGCAAGGAGGACCTGCTGATCGCGGCGTTCGCCTCGCTGAAGAGCCCGCTGCCCGAGCCGCGCGGCGAATCGGCGCGCGAGGACCTGATCGCGATGCTCGACGTGATGGCCAGCGACGCCGACGATCCCAGGTACGCGCGCCAGTTCGCGCTGCTGCACGGCGAGGGGGAGCGCTACCCGCGGCTGGTCAAGCGCTACAAGGAGCAGGTCGTGGAGCCGCGCCGCGAGCTGATCAGGTCGGTGCTCCGCCGCGGCGTCGCCACCGGCGAACTCCGCGCGGACACTGACATCGAGATCGCCATGCTCACGCTCACCGGAGCGGTGATGGCCCGCGGCAAGCACGACCGCACGTCCGCGGAGCCGGGCTTCGCCACCCGCGTCGTCGACGAGCTGCTGCGGGGCATCGGCGCCCGCTGACCCGGGCGCGCTACGCCGGAGTACGCATGGCGTACGGCGCCTCCTCGAGGATGTGCTGGGCGCCGGTCAGGCAGAGCAGGGTGTGGACCGCTGTGGAGGCCGCGATGACACGAAGCCTGCGGTCTCGGGCAGCCGTGAGGTTCCTGATCGTCAGTAGCGCCGCGAGCCCGGCGCCGTCCATCGAGTCGATCCGGGACAGGTCAAGCAGCAGCGGCGGGCGGTGCATCCGGCTGACCTTGAGCAGCAGCTCCTCGAAAACAGCGGCGGAACTGCCGTCGACCTGGCCGGAGACTGTCAGGGCTGTTCCCGACGGGGCCGCCTGCACGTAACTGAGAATTCCCACGTGATTGCTCCAAGTGATGTGGAACAGCATTCTCTATCACGGCGGCGGCCGCCGCATCCCTCGTGGCGGGTGAGGCGCGCCCGGGGCCGGGTGCTGACCGGCGGCGGCCGGCCCCGGGTCCTCCGGGGCGGGTGATGCCTTCCTGGCCCCGCATTACTTGGATGATGAGGAGCCGGAATCGGGTCATTGACAGCTGGGAGTCGAGATGGCCGAGGGAACGCACGCAGCAGGCCAGCGCGGCTGGCTGCCGATGGCCAGGCACGTACCCGTGGCCGGGGCGGCCCGCACGGCGCGCAGCCTGACCGACGCCGAACTCGCCAGGCTCCTGTTCAGCGACCGGGCCAGTTGCGCCGATTCCGGCCTGGACACCGCCGCATGGTTCCCGCCCAGCGGCAACGCTGACACCGCCCGCGTGCAGGCCGCGCCGGCCATCGCGCTGTGCAACACGTGTCCGCTGCGGAGTGAGTGCCTGGAGTTCTCCATGAGGTACTGGTACCGGGGCGGTGAGGAGGGCGTCTGGGCCGGCCTGGTCGGCTCCGACCGTCTCACGCTCAGGCTCAGGTGGCTATCGGGAGAGAG
>NZ_JBARCR010000982.1:0-6794 GCF_049794275.1 Trebonia sp. | reverse complement strand
GTGCTGCTCGCCGGCTTCGCCGTCCACCTGCGGCGCGCCGCCAGGCGCGGCAGGCAGCCGCTGCTCGACCCCGCCATCTTCGCGGTGCCCGCGTTCCGCGCCGGGCTGATCGTGCAGGTCCTGTTCTGGTGCCAGCAGGCGGCGTGCTACCTGCTGCTCGCGCTGTTCCTCCAGCAGGGCCGCGGCCTGTCCCCGCTGGCGTCCGGCGGGGTGTTCGCGGTGCTCGCCGCGGGATACCTGGTCACCTCGCTGCGCGCGCCGGCGCTGACCATGCGGTTCGGCCGCCGGGTGATCGCCACCGGTGCCGTCGTCGGCGCCGCCGGCTACCTGCTGGTGCTGCTCGCGGTCGCGCGCTGGGGCACCGGCGGCCCGCTCGACGCGCTGTTCCCCGGCCTGTTCCTGGTCGGGGCGGGGCAGGGCCTGTGCATCACGCCGCTCACCACCACGGTGCTCGCGCACGCCTCGCCGCGGACCGCCGGCTCGGTGTCCGGCGCGCTGTCCACCGCCCAGCAGGTCGGCAACGCCATCGGGGTCGCGGTTAGCGGGGTCGTGTTCTACGGGCTGGTCGGCCACGGGTACCGGGCGGCGTTCGGCTCGTCCGTCGCGCAGCTGGGCGGCCTGCTGCTCGTGGTGGCGGTGCTCGCGCTGAGCCTGCTCCGCCCGGCGACCGGCGTGACCGGCGCGACCGGCGCGACCGGCGCGACCACGGAAGGCTGATACTCAGACCATGGCACCGCTGCTGACGATCGGCGAGTTCTCCAGGATGACCCACCTGAGCGTGAAGGCGCTCCGGCACTACCACGACATGGGCGTCCTGGAGCCCGCCGCCATCGACCCGTTCACCGGCTACCGCTCCTACGACGCGACCCAGGTGGTTCCCGCCCAGGTCATCAGGCGGCTGCGCGACCTGGGCATGCCGCTTGACTCGATCAGGTCGGTGCTCATCGCCCCCGACCTGGAGACGAGGAACCGCGAAATCGCGGCGCACCTGGGACAGATGGAGCGCCAGCTCGCCCAGACCCAGGCGTCGGTCGCCGGGCTGCGGGCGCTGCTCGCCGGCCCGGCGGTGCGGCCCGCCATCGAGTACCGCAAGATCCCGGCGGTCACGGCGCTGGCGGTCGCCCAGGTGGTATCCGCCGCCGACCTCGCGACGTGGGGGAGCGACGCGTTCGGTGCCCTCTCGGACGCGCTGGCGAAGCCCGGCGTGGCGCCGGCCGGGGCGTCGGGACCGTTCGGCGCGCTGTTCCCCGGCGACTTCTTCGAACTGGAGCGCAGCGAGATCACGGCGTTCGTCCCTGTCGGCTCCCCGCCGGGCGGCTTCGGGCCGCTGGAGGGGCCGCTCGACGGCCAGGTCCGGCTGCTCGAGATCCCGGCGGTGGAGGCGGCGATCGCGGTGCACGAGGGCCCACTCGACGACATCGACCGCACCTACGGCGCGCTCGGCACGGTCGTGGCCGAGCGCGCCATCGGCGTGGAGGGCCCGATCAGGGAGTACTACCTGATCGGCTTCCCGGAAACCGAGGACGAGAGCAAGCACCGCACCGAAGTCGCCTGGCCGGTATTCCTCACTGGGTGAGAAACGCGCCTGTGTTTGATCAGCAGGGTCCCGGTAAGGACTGACTGGTGGCAGTTGAGCATGGCGGTGAACAGGCCCCGCCCGACGCGGCGGCACCGGACGGGGAGACCGACCCCGAGTCCAGTGACGTGCTGGAGTCGGTGCCGCTGCCGCACGAGGGCGGTGAATCGGAGAGCAAGACGACCGTGCTGGTCGCCTTCGCCGCCAACATCCTGATCGCGGTGGCCAAGACGGCCGCCGCCGTCCTGACCGGCTCGGCGTCGCTGGTGGCCGAGGCGGCGCACTCCTGGGCTGATTCCGGCAACGAGATCTTCCTGCTGATGGCCAACCGCCGGTCCCAGCAGCCGGCCGACCGCACGCACCCGATGGGGTATGGCCGGGAAGCGTACGTGTGGTCGCTGTTCGCCGCGCTCGGGCTGTTCGTGGCGGGCGCGGTGGTCTCGGTCTCGCAGGGCATCGGGGAGCTCGTGCGCCCGGAGCCGGCCAGCAACTTCCGCATCGGCTACATCGTGCTCGCCGTCTCCTTCGTCCTGGAGGGGATCTCGTTCCTGCGGTCGGTCCGGCAGGCCAAGCCCGAGGCCGAGTCGATGCAGCGCGATCTCATCGACCATGTGCTCGCCACCTCCGACCCCACGTTGCGCGCGGTCTTCGCCGAGGATGCTGCCGCCCTGGTCGGCGTGCTCCTCGCGGCCGCCGGGCTCGGCCTGCACGAGCTGACCGGTTCGCCCATTCCTGACGCCGTGGGCTCGATCCTGATCGGCGTGCTGCTCGGCTTCGTCGCGATCGTCTTGATCAACAGGAACCGGCGCTTCCTCGTCGGCCAGGAAGCCGACCCCCGGGTCCGCGCCGCCGCCATCCGGGCCCTGCTCGCCGCGCCGGAAGTCGCCAGGGTGACCTACTTGCGGCTGGAGGTGGTCGGCCCGCGGATGGTTTTCGTGACCGGCGACGTGGACCTCACCGGCGATGACCCAGAGCCACGGCTGGCCTACCGGCTGCGCGCCCTGGAGGCGAGGATCAGCGCGTCGCCCGCTGTCGTGGGCGCGGTGCTGAGCCTGTCGGCCCCCGACGAGCCGACGCTCGAGGCGTAACCGCCCAGTGCTATCGCTCAGCGCTATCGCTCAGTGTCCTTGCCCGCGCGGGCGAGGGCACTGAGCCTGGTCAGGCCGTGCAGCGCGTCGACGTACGGGGTCGGCACGCCGACGATGGCGCCGATCTCGCGGACCGCGCCGGTGAGCGCGTCGAGCTCGAGGGGCCGCCCGGCCTCGGCGTCCTGCAGCATCGAGGGGCGGAAGTCGCCGAGCTTGCGGGTGACCGCGTGCCGGTCGCCGGGCGTCTGGTCGATGGGGCAGCCGATCCGCGCGCCGATCTCCCCCGCCTCCAGCATGGCCGAGGAGCAGAACGCGACCACCAGCTCGTCGGCCAGCACCGGGCCCATCGACGCCCCGGTCACTGCGGAGACCGGGTTCATGGTCAGGTTGCCCCACAGCTTGTACCAGACGGCCTCGTGAATGCGGGGTGAGACCGTGACGTCGAAGCCCGCGTCGCGCAGCGCCGCGGCGAGATCGGCGAGCCGCGCCGTTTCCGCGCCGGACAGCTCGCCGATGATGAGGCCCTTCCCGCTGTACAGCCGGACCAGGCCGGGCGAAGGCGAGCTCGCGGACAGGTGCACGGTGCCGCCGATCACGCGGCTGGCCGGGAGCACCGCGGCGATCCGCCCGCCGGGGTCCACGCTGTCGAGGTGGCGGCCGGCGACCGGCCCGCCGAACCCGTCGAAGAACCACCACGGCACGCCGTTGAGCGTGGACAGCACGGCCGTGTCCGGGCCGAGCAGCGGGCCGATGCCGGTGACCGCGGCGGGCAGCGACTGGGCCTTGACCGCGAGCACCACGAAGTCCTGAGGGCCGAGGTCCGCGGCGTCGTCCGACGCGGCCACCTTCACGGTCACGGCGCCGTTGGCGGACTCGACGCTCAGCCCCCGGGACCTGAGCGCGGCGAGCGTCGCGCCGCGCGCGTACACCGACGTCTCCACGCCGGCGCTGGCCAGCCCTGACGCGATGACGCCGCCGATCGCGCCGGCGCCCACGACACAAATGCGCATGCGCTCGACCCTAACGGTTGCCCGCTCCGGCCTTACACGGCCCCGCAGTCACACGGCCCCGGAGTCGCCGCCCTCCGGCGACCCGTTGTCCGGCTGCACCCAGATGTCCCGCTCGTGCATCAGCCGCACCTGCCTGTCGATCACCTCGCGGCGGTACTCGGCGTGCGTGTACGGCGCCCGGTCCAGGTACAGGTTCTTCGGGTAGACGGGCCGCTCGTAGATCAGCTGGTACTGCTCGGTGGTGAGGTCCTTGAGCCAGTTGTCCCACTGCGCCGCCGCGCGGAACCGGCGCAGCGCCTCCACGTCGACGGTGCCCGCCACCCAGGACGACCCGCCGCTGTAGGCGTGCCGCCCGACGACCTGCCCGCGGTAGTCGATGACCGCGGACCCGCCGCCGAACGTGTCGATCGGCACGTCGGACTCCGCGTCCAGGTAGTAGGTGCCGACGTTGCAGGCGATCAGGTACAGGTTGTTGTCCAGGGCGCGCGCCCGGTTCTGGATCTCGAACAGGCCGTTGCCGGTGTGCGGGTGCGGATACGGCCCGCGGTACACGACCTCGGCGCCGTTCATCGCCAGGCCGCGGGCGTTCTCCGGGTACGAGCCCTCGTTGGCCATCAGGAAGCCGAGCCGCCCGATCGCGGTGTCGGCGACCGGGTAGAACGCGTCCAGGGTGCGCCCGTACAGCTCAATCCACTTGTCCCACACGTTGTGCGGCGTCACCGAATGCTCCACGGGCAGCAGCGGCACGACCTTGTGGTGCTTCAGGACGATCTCGCCGTCGGGGTCCAGGACGAAGCCGACGTTGAAGAACCGCCCGGGGAACTCCGGATGCCTCGCCTTCGCCTGAGCCATCACGAACGCGTTCCACTGCCTGGCCAGCTTGCCGAGGTAGTCGGTCTCAGGGCCGGGCACGTCGATCGCGCACTCCCGCGCGAACGTCTCGTGGTCCAGGTCGAGCACCTCGTCGTTGAAGCCCTGCAGGGCGCCTTCGGGGATGGCGATCAGCCGGACGGGCAGGTCAAGGCTGGACAGCCAGGACGCCGCCTTGATCAGGTGCGAAATGTGCTCGAGGTTGACCGTGATGTCGGCGCGGCGCCGGATGCCGCGCATGGTGGGAACAAGGCCGATGGCCTGATAAGGCTCGATCATTGACGTGTCCTTTCGGGCGCTACCTCTGTATGTACTCCGGCGACCCGCCTCCTGTCTGCAACCTCGCCGTGTGCGAAAGTCGGACGATGATCAACCCGCAGGTGGCGCGGTCGCTGGCGGGCGCCGCGCCGCGATCATTCTGGCTCGACCAGCCGGACGCGCCCGACCCGCTGCCCGCGCTCACCGGCCGCGTCACCGCCGACCTGGCGGTCGTGGGCGGCGGCTTCACCGGGTTGTGGACGGCGCTGCTGGCGCGGGAGCGCGACCCGTCCCTCGACGTGGTGCTGCTCGAGGCGCGCACGGCCGGCTGGGCGGCGTCCGGGCGCAACGGCGGCTTCTGCTCGGCGAGCCTCACCCACGGGCTGGCCAACGGCCTGGAACGGTTCCCCGCCGAAATGCCGCTGCTCGAGCGGCTCGGCGCGGAAAACCTGCGCGAGATCGGCGAGACGGTCGCCGCCTACGGCATCGACTGCGACTTCGCGCTGACCGGCGAGCTGAACCTCGCGACCGCGCCGTGGCAGCTCGACGGCCTGGCCGAGGAGGCGGCGGCCGCCAGGGCCCTCGGCCATGAGGTCGAGGTGCTCGACGCGGCCGCGGCACGCCAGGAGCTGAACTCCCCGCTGTTCGCCGGCGGGCTGCGGTACCCCGGCGGCAACGCGATGGTCGAACCCGGCCGGCTGGCCTGGGGGCTGCGCCGCGCCTGCCTGGAGGCGGGCGTGCGGATCTACGAGAACACGCCAGCCGGGTCGCTGGCCAGGGCTGGCGGCGGAGAGGCCGGTCTCGAGCTGACGACGCCGTACGGCAGCGTGCGGGCGGGCACGGTGGTCCTCGGCACCGGGGCGTTCCGCCCGCTGCTGCGCCGGATCGGGAACTACGTGATCCCGGTGTGGGACTACGCGCTGATGACCGAGCCGCTGACCGCGGCCCAGTTGGCGAGCCTGGGCTGGAAGGACCGCCGCGGCGCCTCCGACCTGGGCAACCAGTTCCACTACTTCCGGCTGACCAGGGACGACCGGATCCTGTGGGGCGGATACGACGCCGTCTACTTCAACGGCGGCAGGATCCACGAGGAGCAGGCGCAGCGCCCGCGCACGTTCGCGATGCTGGCGGAGCACTTCTTCGCGACGTTCCCGCAGCTTGAAGGGGTGTCGTTCAGCCACGCGTGGGGCGGGGTCATCGACACGTGCACCAGGTTCTGCCCGTTCTTCGGCACCGCCTACGGCGGGCGGCTGGCTTACGCGGCGGGGTACACGGGGCTTGGGGTGGGTGCCACCAGGTTCGCCGCTCAGGTGCTGCTGGATCTGCTGGAGAAATCCGGTTCGGAACGGACCCGCCTGACTCTGGTCACGTCCAAGCCAGTGCCGTTCCCGCCGGAACCCGTCAGGTCGGCGGTTGTCCAGCTGACCCGCTCCTCGCTCGCCAGGGCCGACCGCAACGAGGGCCGCCGCGACGCGTGGCTGCGGCTGCTGGACCGGCTCGGCCTCGGGTTCGACTCCTAGCCCCTTCGACACTAGCCCCTTCGACTCTTGGCCCCTTGGACTCGTGGCAAGGTCGCGGGTTTGACGCCCGCGGGGCACGGGTATCACGAGTATCCGCGTTCGATTTGACGAAGGCTTCCCGTGGTCGTAGAGTTCACATGCCCCGAGGGGGACTGAACGCCGCGAGGCGGGACGGGACCCGGGGAGCCACCAGCTACTAGCGTCGCGGACCTTGGCGTGCCAAGGACTCCGCCGGTGCCGGTACGCTACGGCTCGGGAAATCCGGAAGGTCCCAATTTGACCGGATGGAAATCCCAGGGTAGATTAGAAAAACAGCCACCCCGGACGGAAAACGAAAGTTCTCCCATGGTGTGTGTCCGTTTCTTGAGAACTCAACAGCGTGTTAAAAGCCAGTGCATTATATGTACTAAACCCCCGTCGCGGGATGGTTCTTCGGGATTGTCTCGTTACGGATTTTCAGCCATGGCTTTGA
>NZ_JBARCR010000981.1:0-1569 GCF_049794275.1 Trebonia sp. | reverse complement strand
CGACCGCGGCGGCCCGGCCGACAGGACCGCCGACCACCGTGCCCGCGAGGGTGCGGCCGAAGCCGGCCAGCGCGGACACCTGGCCGGCCAGCTCGGTCATGCCAGCGCCCAGCTCGTCCATGCTGGCGGCGACGACCTCGGCGCGGTCGAGCTGCGTGCTGGCCCGGTCCACCGCCGCGTTGGCGCGGGTCAGCAGCACCTGCTGGTCCTCGCGCGTCTCGCGCACCAGCGTGGCCGCGTCACCGAGTAGCCGGGTCAGCCGCATGGTCAGGTACACCCCGGCGCACGCGAGCACGGCGAAGCTCACCGCCGCGATCAGCGCCGCGACACCGGTCAGGCTCATCTGCCGTTCCCCTCGTCAGGAGCGTGCGAAGCGTCGGAAGCCGCAGGAGCGTCCCCGTCGGGTGTGGCGCCCTCACCGCCCCCGCGCGCGGGGCGCAGGATGTCGCGTATCACACGGGCCCGTTCAGAAAAACGGTTTTCCATGCCGTGATTCGTGGGCTCGTAGTACGTGCGGGCAGCCACCACGTCGGGGGCGTACTGCTGCGCCACGATGCCTTCCGGCCGGTCGTGCGGGTACACATAACCGTCGCCGTGGCCCAGGCGCTTGGCACCAGCGTAGTGCGCGTCGCGCAGGTGCGCGGGCACAGCCCCGATAAGTCCCGCCTGCACGTCCGCCTGGGCGGCGCCGATCGCCTTGACGACGGCGTTGGACTTGGGCGCGAGCGCCAGGTGGATCACCGCCTGCGCGAGGTTGATCCGCGCCTCGGGCAGCCCGACGAACTCGACCGCCTGCGCGGCGGCGACCGCGGTCTGCAGCGCGGTCGGGTCGGCCATGCCGACGTCCTCGCTCGCGTGCACGATCAGCCGCCGCGCGATGAACCGCGGGTCTTCCCCCGCCTCGATCATCCGCGCGAGGTAGTGCAGCGCGGCGTCCGCGTCGCTGCCCCTGATCGATTTGATGAACGCGCTGATCACGTCGTAGTGCTGGTCGCCGTCGCGGTCGTACCGCACCGCGGCCTTGTCGACGGCTCGCTCGAGCGTCGCCGTGTCAATGTGCGCCGTGCCCTGTGTTTCGAAGCCCAGCGCGGCGGCCTCCAGGTAGGTGAGCGCGCGCCGCCCGTCGCCGCCGGCGAGCCGGACCAGGTGGTCAAGCGCGTCGGGGTCGAGCGTGACGGCGCCGGCCAGGCCGCGTTCGTCGGCGAGGGCGCGCTCCACCAGCATGCGGATGTCGTCGTCATCCAGCGGCTGCAGCGTGAGCAGCAGGGAGCGTGACATCAGCGGTGAGACCACGGAAAACGACGGGTTCTCCGTCGTCGCGCCGATGAAGGAGACCCAGCGGTTCTCCACCGCCGGCAGCAGCGCGTCCTGCTGGGTCTTGCTGAACCGGTGCACCTCGTCGATGAACAGCACGGTCTGGCGGCCGGACATGCCCAGCTCGCGGCGCGCGGCGTCCACGGCGGCGCGCACGTCCTTGACGCCCGCGGTCACCGCGGAGAGCTCAGTGAACCTCCGGCTGGTGACCTGGCTGACGACGTAGGCCAGGGTGGTCTTGCCGGTGCCCGGCGG
>NZ_JBARCR010000980.1:0-4553 GCF_049794275.1 Trebonia sp. | reverse complement strand
GAATCAGGAGTGACGGTCGTGCTCACCGCGCCGCCGTCACCAGGTCCTTCAGCCGCCGCCTGGCGATCTTCCCGGTGGGCCCCAGCGGCAGCTCGGGGACCAGGCAGAACTCACTCGGCTGCTTGTGCCGCGGCAGTTCGGCCTCGCACGCCTTGCGCAGCAGCTCCCCGACGTCCGCGGCCGCACAGCCGGCGTCCGGTACCACGTACGCGACCGGCCGCTCGCCGAGCACCTCGTCGGCGGCGCCGATCACCGCGGCGGCGCGGACCCCGGGCTGGGCCAGCAGGACCTCCTCGATGTCCCGGGGGTAGATCTTCTCCCCGCCCCGGTTGATCACGTCGTCGGAGCGCCCGACCAGGAACAGGTAGCCGTCGGCGTCCAGGTAGCCGAGGTCGCCGGTGTCCAGCCAGCCGTCGGCGTCGATCGCGCCGGGCCGCCCGCCCGAGGCGTACGCCCTGATCACGCCGCCGCCCCTGATCCGCACCCGGCCGATCTCGCCTGGCGTGGCGGGCGCCGGGATCCCGCCGGGCGCCTCGATCCGCACCTCGGAACCCGCCGGCCGCCCCGCCGAGCCCGGCTTGCGGGCGTCGAGCGGGTTCGCGGTGATCATGCTGGCCGCTTCCGTCATCCCGTAGGTCTCGATGACCGGGACGCCGGTCTGGCTCTCGAACCGGCGGAGCGCGGCCAATGACAGCGGGGCGGAGGCCGACCGCACGAACCGCACGCCGGCCGGGCGCGGCGCCGGCGGGTCCATCGCCAGGATCGAGATGATCGCGGGGACCGCGTTGATCCAGCTGATCCGGCGTTCCGCGATCAGCTCCCAGAAGCCGCGGCGGCTGAACTTGCGGTCGACCGCGAGATACGCCCCCGCGCGCAGGGTGGCGAGCAGCCCGACCACCTCGGCGTTGACGTGGAACAACGGCAGCGAGCAATAGCCACGGTCGTCGCGGGTGAGCCGGTGCGCGGCGACGACGCTCGCGGCGGTGTGCGCCAGCTGCTCGTCGCGGAGCAAGATCCCCTTGGGCGTGCCCGTGGTGCCGCTGGTGCACAGGAAAATCCCGGAGTCACCTGGGGTACGTTCCGAAAAATTTATCCGGAACGAGCCCGTGGTGACCGTGGCAGCCGGACGCGCTACCGCCACCACTCGCTCTACCTCGGCCGGGGGCGCTCCAGGGTCCAGCGGCACGGCGACCCGGCCGGCGGCGACGATCGCCACCAGCGCGGTCGCGTACTCGAGCGGTTCGGCGTGCCGGACCGCGATCCTGGCGCCCGGCGGCAGCCCGGCCTCGTCGAGGCGGCGCTCCCAGTCTGCGGTGGCGGCGCGCAGGCCGGCGTAGGTGAGCGTGCCGCCGCCGCGGGCCTCGGCTAGGTAGACGGCGTTGCCGTGGCGGCCAGCCGCCTGCTCGATCCAGTCGCGTAGCACGTCAGTACATCATCCGTGGGTCGTTGTAGTGCTTGAACTCGAGCAGGTTCCCCGCCGGGTCCACGAGGACGAAGGTGCGGTGCTCCTCGACCATGCCGCCGAACCTGACGGCCACCTCGCGGTAGAAGGGGATCTTCCTGGTCACCGCGCAGGCGTGCAGCGCCTCGAAGTCGGCCGCCTCGCGGAACGTCACGCCGAAGTGCCGCGGGTACAGGCTCTCCGGCTTGGCGGGCTCCCCCTCGGTCAGGTGGCACACGACCTGGTCGCCAAAAAAGTCGAGCGTGATCCTGTCGGCGTACCGGCGGGCGAGCTTGCAGCCGAGCCTGGTCACGTAGAAGTCCTGCGCCTCGTCCAGGTCGTGGGCCGGGATAGCCAGGTGGAAGGCGTCGTGGGTGGTTCGCATCGCCGGTTATCCCCGCTCGAAGACGGTGAGGGTGTCGGCGCGCAGGCCGAGGCGGAGCGTTTCCGTGGAGATGACCCCCTGCGCGGGGACGTTGCCGAGGTTCACGTCCGGCCCGATGCGGGTGATCAAGTGGGTCTGCAGCGCGCTGGTAGGCGCCTCGAAGAGCAGGTGCCGCTCGGGGATGCCCGCGTTCAGCACGTCCTCGACCAGGCCGTCCCGCAGCGCGCCGTCCGCCCGGCAGATGCCGGACTTGCCGCTCTCCCTGGCCTCTAGGGTCACCAGCGCGGCGCCCGCGTCGAGGTCCTCGCTGATACAGGCGATCCACTCGCTCGGCGGCAGCAGCTCGGAGCGGCCGGGGTCTTTGAAGCCGACTTCTGACACGACGGTGAAGTCGGCGGCGAGCTTGCGGACGTAGCCCGCCTTCTCGGCGTTCGACATGTCGATGGTGCCGTTGGAGACCTCGACGTGGCGGGCACCGTGCTGCTCGCAGAACCTCCGGTAGTCCTCGAAGCGGCCCTGCAGCACGAACTTCTCGAACAGCGTGCCGCCGAAGTAGAAGCCGATGTCGCTGCCGTCGAGCACCGCGATCTTCTCGCGCAGGCAGTTCGTGACGATCGAGGTGCCCCAGCCGAATTTGACGTAGTCGATGTACTCGGCGCCGAGCTCGATCTGGTCGGTGAACTGGCCGAGCGGGACGCCGCCGTCGATCACCATCGTGAGGCCGCTTTTGCGAGGCTTCACTGCCCGCCTGGGCAGCAACAGCGCGGACGGAGTCATCTGATTCCTCCTCGTGACTTCAGATGTGACTGCATGACGTAGCCGGGAATCCGCAGCACCCGGGCGTTCTCCAGCGGCGGCCAGGCCATCTGCCCGACCGGCACGCCGGTCAGGTAGGCCTCGAGCACGCGCAGCGTGCCGCCGTGCGCGACGACCACCACGTCGCCGGCCTGGTCGCCTCCGTCTTCGTCGTGGGCCGCAGCCAGCTCCTCGGCGAACCCGGCGGCGCGCTGGTACAGGTCACGCACGGACTCACCGCCCGCGGGTCTCGCGTCGGGGTCGGTCACCCGGCCGCCGGCGAGACCGGTGAGGGCCGGGTCTACCGCCATCGCCGCGGTGCCCTCGAGAACGCCGAGGCTGCGCTCCCGCAGCCTGCCGTCGGCGAAAACAGGCAGGCCGAGCACGCCGGCGAACGCCGCGGCGGTCTGCCGCGCGCGGCGCAGGTCGCTGGCGTACAGGGCGCGGACGGGGTGGCCGCTGAATCGCGCCGCCGTCTCCGCCGCCTGCCGCAGGCCGCGGCTGGTCAGCTCCGCGAGGTCGTTGTGGCCCTGGGCCAGGCCAAGCGTGTTCCAGGTGCTCTCGCCGTGCCTGACCAGGTGAAGATCGAACATGTCAGGCAGGTTGGCCAGCGTTTGTTAAAGAACGATGAAAATGTAAACGCCTCCAGGGAACTCTTAAGAACTTCTAAGGATGCCCTGATTAACTCGCTGGTCATGCGACCCAGGCTCCTCGTGGTGGACGACGACCCTGACGTGCGCGACTCACTGCGGCGCGCGCTGGGTTACGCGGGTTACACCGTGTCGACCGCCGCGAACGGGCTCGACGCGCTCAGCTCGCTGTCCCGGTCCCCTGCCGACCTGGTCATCCTCGACGTGCTGATGCCGATGCTCGACGGGCTGGACACGTGCCGCGCGCTGCGCGACCGCGGCAACGCCGCCCCGGTGCTGGTGCTCACGGCGCGCGACTCAATCGACGACCGGGTGGCCGGCCTCGAGGCCGGCGCCGACGACTACCTGGTCAAGCCGTTCGCGCTGCGGGAGCTGCTGGCCCGGGTGAGCGCGCTGCTGCGGCGTGCCCAGCCGCCCCGTCAGGTGCTCGGCTACGCGGACCTGACGCTCGACCTCGCCAGCCGGACCGTGACCCGCGACGAAACCATGGTCAGCCTGACCAAGATCGAGTTCGCGCTGCTCGAGCTGCTGCTGCGGAACGCCGAGCAGGTGCTCAGCTACGACGTCATCCTGGACCGGGTGTGGGGCTACGGGGAGGCGCCCGCCTCCAACGCGCTGCAGGTCTTCGTCGGCATGCTGCGCCACAAGCTCGAGGAGCACGGCGAGCGCCGGCTGGTGCACAACGTGCGCGGCGTCGGGTACGTGCTGCGGGCCGGCACGTGACGCGGCTCTTCCGCTCCCGGGAGCGTTCCTGGGGGCGGGGCTCCTGGCGACGGCTGTTCCGGCAGCGGCTCGGGCTGCAGACCCGGTTCACGCTGGTCGCCGCCGGCGCGGTGGCCGCGACCGCGCTGGCCATCACCGCGGTCGCCTTCCTCGCGATCCGCACCGACCTGGAGAACCAGATACAGCAGCAGCTCACCGCCCGCGCGGCCAGCGTCGAGCACGCGGCGGACAACCTGCACGGGCACATCCCCGCAGGCTGGGTTCCGCCGCACTCGAACCGGTTCGGCGTGAACACGCCGTACACGCAGGTGATCACGGCGACGGGCGGCGTCTGGACGGCGGGCGGCAATGCCGGCCTGCTGTCCCCCGACGCCGCCGACCTCGCCGTGGCGCACGGCGACAGCGCGGCGTTCTTCGCCAACCGCAAGGTCGGCGGGACACCGTCCGCGGTGCTCACCACGCCGCTCGCGCCGGGCCTGGCCCTCCAGGTGGCCGAGTCGCTGAGCACCACCGACGTCGAGGTGGCCAGCGTCGGCGCCACGCTGGCGGTGCTCAGCGC
>NZ_JBARCR010000979.1:0-1732 GCF_049794275.1 Trebonia sp. | reverse complement strand
AGCGCGCGGGGATCCACTCCGGTGTCGATCAGCTTGACGCCGTCGATCCGCGATCCTGATGCGGCGTAGACGTCCACGTCGTGTCCCCGGCCGGCCAGGCCGCGGGCCAGATCGGCCACGAACGCCTGCGACCCGCCAAGCTGCGGCTCGCGGATGGCCGTCACCAGCGGAGCCATGATCGCGATCTTCATGGCGCGAGCACCTTATAGGCCAGATCCCGCGGCGGATTGACGCCAAGCACCTCGAAGGGAATCCGCCGCCAGCCGTGCCGCCTTACCTCGTCGGCCGCCTGCGGGTAGAAGATCTCGGCGAGCTCCGCCGCCTCGCGGTGGCTGCTGAATTCGACGGACATCGGTCCGGGAAAGCTGAGATACCGGTAGCCGCGGTCGGCGAGCCAGTCGAGGTGGTTCGGCCAGATGATGGCCACGCATCCGCCTGGCTTGCACACTCGCTCCATTTCGGACAGGCCTGCCTCGCCGCCGTGTTCCGGCGCGGGGGTGAAGGCGGAGCAGGAGACGACCAGGGTGGCGAAATCGTCGGGCAGCGGCAGCTGGTCGAAGTACCCGTGCATCAGCCGGACCCGCTGCAGGCAGCCGGCTGCCGCGATCTTCCGGCGCAGGATCCGGCGCAACGGGAGCGCCGGCTCCACCGCGGTGACGCGGCGCCCGCGCCCGATGAGCTCCATCGTGAGCCGCCCAGTGCCCGCGCCGACCTCGACGATCTGGTCCACGTCGCGTGGCAGCCAGTTCACGACCCCAGGGTGGAGCCGCTCGGCGCTGGCCAGCCGGTCGTACAGCCGCGGTTCAAGCCGGTAGAGCAGTTCCCAGGCCAGCACCGCGTCCTGGTGCGGATCGCCGGCGCCGTGCGGGGTGAACCGGCTCGCCTCGTCAGGGGTGAACACTCGCAAGTCCGCGGCCGTGTACCGGCTCAG
This sequence comes from Trebonia sp., assembly GCF_049794275.1. Taxonomy (NCBI): domain Bacteria; kingdom Bacillati; phylum Actinomycetota; class Actinomycetes; order Streptosporangiales; family Treboniaceae; genus Trebonia; species Trebonia sp. The sequence continues at coordinate 801 of NZ_JBARCR010000979.1, read as the reverse complement.
CAAGGCCGGACGCGGGCCGGCGGCAGCGTCAGGCCTGGTCACTCACTTCAGCCCAGTTCTTGTCGGTCTCCCAGATACGCACCGCTCGCAGGACTCCGGCGGGCACTTCCGGGCCGAGGCGATCCCAGATGGCCTGGGCCAGGTTTTCCGACGTGGGGATGAGACCCTTCAGCCACGGGACGTCGGTATTGAGGTTGTGGTGATCCACGTCGCAGATGACATGCGTCTTGATGACGTTCGACAGCACCTTCAAGTCCACGACGTAGCCGGTGGCATGGTCGACCTCGCCGGCCACGACGACCTCGAGGACATAGTTGTGCCCGTGCAGATTCACGCACTTCCCGAACAGTCGCCGGTTCTCGTCGTCCGACAGGTCCGGGTCGTACAGCTGATGTGCTGCGTTGAATGATTCGCGGCGGCCGACCAGCACGGTCATTAGGTTTCATCTTCTTTCGCGAGTCTCTGCTAGCGATAGCCCCGACTGCCATCCCGCGCTATCACCCTAACCCGGTCGCCCCGTCCTGGCTCAGCCTGCCGCCGGGGAGACGCCACGGGCCCGTTCGGAATGATCAAAATCCTTATCCCGAACGGACGCGTGGCTTCTCGGCAACCCTGGCCCGGCCTAAAGCGGCTGATCCCGGGTAGTCGCGGCATTCGTGGCGAAGGCATTCGCGTATCTCGTTGTCGGGCTGCGGTTTCCGCTCATCCTCGGCTGGGCCGTGGCGGTGGCCGCCGCGGTGCTGTTCCTGCCGCCGCTGCCGTCCTCGGGCGACGGCCTGGCCGACCTGATCCCGGCCGGGT
>NZ_JBARCR010000978.1:0-2399 GCF_049794275.1 Trebonia sp. | reverse complement strand
GGCCAGGCTCATCGACAAGGTGACCGCTTCCGCGACCGCGAACGCGAGCCTCAGCGACGTAAAGCACATCGTGATCCTGATGCAGGAGAACCGGTCGTTCGACCACTACTTCGGCACGCTGTCCGGGGTGCGCGGGTTCTCCGACCCGAAGGCGGCGAAGAACGCCAACGGCACCCCGGTGTTCGACCAGTACGGCTACCAGCCGGGCGCCGGCGTCGACGCGGCCGGCTACATGCAGCCGTTCAACTTGCTGAACAATCCGCCGGCGGAGAACGGCGAGGACACTAACGACATCGCGCACGACTGGGTGACCCAGCATGACAGCTGGAACGGCGGCAAGATGGACTCGTTCATCAAGGCCCACCTGTCCGCCGACGGCGCCTCCAACGGCCCGGTCACCATGGGCTATTTCAACCGCTCCGAGCTCGCCTTCTACTACGCGCTCGCGGACGCGTTCACGGTGTGCGACAACTACTTCTGCTCGGTGCTCGGCCCGACCGACCCGAACCGGCTGATGACGTTCTCCGCCTCGATCGACCCCAGCGGCGCGCACGGCGGCCCGGTGATCACCACCGCGACCGACCGCGTCGCCATGACCGGCAAGCTGAACTGGGAGACGATGCCCGAGGCGCTGCTCAAGGCCGGGGTGAGCTGGAAAGTCTACAACGACCCCACCGGCATCCTGGGACTCGGCGTGCTGTCCTATTTCAAGAACTACACCAACCCGTTCTCTCTCACGGACCTCGAGTTGATCGACAAAGGCCTGGCGCCCACCTACCCGGGCGACTTCCACAGCGACGTCAAGAACGGCACCCTGCCCAGCGTCTCCTGGATCGTCCCGCCGCTCGCCGAGTGCGAGCACCCGGCCGCGCCGCCGGAATGGGGCGAGTACCTCGTCCAGCAGATCCTGAACATCCTCGCCTCCAACCCCGCGGTCTGGGCGCAGACCGTGTTCATCGTGAACTACGACGAAAACGGCGGCTTCTTCGACCACGTGCCGCCGCCCACCGCGCCCGCCGGGACGACGGGGGAGTACCTGACCACGCTGCCGAGCAGCGCCGGCGGCATCGCCGGACCGATCGGCCTGGGCTTCCGCACCCCGTGCCTGGTCATCTCCCCGTTCACCGCCGGCGGCTACAAGTACTCCGGCGTCCTGGACCACACCTCGACGCTGCGCCTCATCGAGAAGAGGTTCGGCGTCACCGTGCCGAACCTGACCGCCTGGCGCCGCTCGGTCACCGGCGACTTCACCGGCGCCCTGAACCTCGTCAGCCCCCCGGTCACCAAGGTCCCGGCGCTGCCGTCCACTTCCATCGGCAGCAACCTCACGGTCGTTGAGGAGGCGGTCCTCAACGCCCTGACCGGCACCCTGGACGTCGGCATCCCCTACCCGCTCCCCACGAGCAACAAGATGCCGTCCCAGGAAACGACCCCGTCCCGTCCCCCGGTCCCGTAGCCGTCCGGGCGTCCGCTGACGTCCACCCGCCTTACGTTCGGTAACCTCGCGTCACTCTTCGTCTTTGCATCACTTTCGGCCCTTTTGAAACGGTTAAACGGCTTGAAAAGAGACCAAAAGTGATACGAAGATGAGCGGCGACCGCGCCGAAGACCACACAGATCACAGGACACTACCGCTGCACCAGGCCGCGTCGGCCGCGCCGGCGCGTAGCGCTCCTAGCCGGCCGCTCCCCTGAGCACCGCGTCGGTCAGGTCGCGGGCGCAGCCCCACGAGAGGCTCACCCCGCCGCCGCCGTGCCCGTAGTTGTGCCACAGCACCCGGCCGCCGGGCAGGCTCTCCCCCTCCAGCCGCACCGTGGGCCGGTACGGGCGCAGCCCGACCCGTTCCGCCACCACTTCGGCCCCGCTCAGCTGCGGGAACACCGCCGTGGTGTCGCGCAGGATGCGCGCGGAGACCTCGGGCCGCGGCGGCATGTCCCACGCGCCCTCCTCGGCGGTGCCGCCGAGCAGCACCAGGTCGCCGTGCGGGAACGCGTACACGTAGTCGTAGCCGTGCAGCGCGTGGTCGATGTAGAACTCCTCGATGCCGGGGTTGCGCACCACGACGACCTGCCCGCGCACCGGCACTACCGACGAATCTCCCGCGAGCTTTCGCGCGCCGACTCCTGTGCAGTTCACGACGACCGGAGCGTCGACCGCGGACAGCGAGCTGACCGGCTCGATCTCGATCGAGCCGCCCGTGGCCGCGTAGCGCGCGAGCAGGTACTCCAGGTACACCGGCATGGTGACCACCGGCGCGGTGTACCGCCAGCCGGACGCGAACCCGGGCGGCAGCTCGTCGGCGCCCAGCAGCCGGTGGTCGGCCAGCAGGTCGAGCCACTCCGGCGGCGAGTCGACCTCCTCGGAGACCTCCCGCCCGCTCACCTGCCGCACGCCCGCGC
>NZ_JBARCR010000977.1:0-5007 GCF_049794275.1 Trebonia sp. | reverse complement strand
TCGCATCGCGTTCGTTGGTGGCGGCGCTGCGGGTGCAGTACCTACGAGTGATTCGATACCTCGCCCGCCAGGCTGATGAGTAACCAACTGAGTAACAACGCGCGGTGCCGATCCCGGACTTTCGCGGCCGCAGCCAGACACCGAGTTGCAGGCCAAGCAGGACGTTAGCCAGGTACACGACGAAGGGTGTTGGCTTCGGGACGAAGAGGCCGCGTCCCGCAGCTCGTCGGTTGCTGCGCAACCGCAGACCCTTGAGCAGTGATCTTGCGCGGCAAGTTCTCGGCACCTAGCAAGAGATCCGCGACATCGCGCGTATATTCGTCGTCACCAGGCAACAGCGACCATACTCGTATAGAGCCCATCTTATCGCCAGACTCATAATAATGACTTATAAAAGTCGGGTAACCCAAACGCGCTGCAGCTTCTGCACGTGACAACTGAGGGGTTGGCAAAGCATCTCTTGCCTCATATAGAAATCGGCCCTCTGTGACTGTAGCAAGCGCAATTCCATGCACCGAGTTGCGAGCCTGGGACGCCGACGCTGCGGCCTGGGAGGTGGAGCACCACCTCCGGGGCCTGCGCTATGGAGCGCCTGGCCTGCGGAGCCGGTTCCAGCACGATTAGCCGGGCCAGCTAGCTGTACCCGCCGACGTGCGGGAGCCTGTGCCCAGTAGATAGACGTGGTCGAGGCTCGCCACCCAGGTTGTCCGGCCCTGCGCCGTCGACGGACCTGCCGGGGTTCCTTGGGGTGGTCTCGGGAGAACCGCTCGTCCGCCGCGCTGAACATCCGCCGCTGCCCTGTGTTCCCGGACTCGCGCGCCCCTTCTGATCCTGACCGGCGGAGGCGGTTGCCGATACCAATGACAGAATGGTGGCTGGCGGCTAGGGGCAGTTGAGGTGACCGACATGACTAGTTTGGTAGATCAGCCTCTCACCGGCGAGCTCTCGGCGGCCGCCCAGGCGGTGGGCTCCCGGCTCATCGGAGCGGCCCCGCTGGGCGTCGCGTTCTCCGGTGGCGTCGACTCCTCGGTATTGCTCGCCTTGGCCGTGCGGGCACTCGGCGCCGGCCAGGTTGTTGCCATCCTCGGCGTTTCGCCCAGTCTGGCGTCGGATGAACGTCTCGCAGCACATCAGGTTGCCGCGGTCATCGGCGCCCGTGTCGTCGAGATTCAGACCAGGGAAGGGGACAACCCCGCCTACCGGGCCAATGGCCCTGACCGCTGCTTTCACTGCAAAGACGAGCTGTTTACCCGCATAGACGATGAAGTAGCCGGCGCCTATGGCCTGGCGGCCGTGGCCTATGGCGAGAACGCCGATGACATGATGCGCCCCGATCGGCCCGGGTCCCGCGCCGCCAGTAACCATAAGGTCCTGCGGCCCCTGGCCGATGCTGGGCTGGGGAAAGCCACCGTGCGCGCCATCGCCAGGGCGCTGGATCTCCCGAGTGCCGACAAGCCCGCCGCACCCTGCCTGGCGTCCCGTATTCCGCACCATCAGGAGGTCTCCGAGGCTAAGCTCGCTCAGATCGAGGCGGCCGAGAAGGCTCTGCGGCTCCTGGGCTTCGCGGAGTGCAGAGTGCGTCATCACGGCGAGGTGGCCCGCATCGAGCTTCCCTCCGGCGACCTCGTGCGAGCCGCCTCCGCCCCGGCGCGCCAGCAGATCCACGCCGCCATTACCGCCGCCGGCTTCCGGTTCGTCGCCGTCGATCTGGCCGGTATCCAGTCCGGTACCTTCACGATGTCATTGCTGCCGGTTAGGCGTGACTGAGCCCTGGCAGCCCGATGAGGCCATGGCGGCGTTCATCGAGCTGGACCATGACCGGGCGCGCCGCCGCGGCTATCCCGAGGCGGTGTACTGCGAGGGTAAGACGCCCGGCCAGGTCAGGAGCGCCGCCCTGGCCATCAAGGCATCCGGCACGACGACGTTGTTCACCCGTGCGGGTCCCGCGCACACCAAGTCGGTCCTGAGTGTGCTGCCCGATGCCCGCTACGACGAAGACGCGCGCATACTGGCCTGGCCGCCTGACCCGCCGGCTCCGCGCGGCGGGCAGGTTCTGGTCGTCGCGGCCGGTACCGCCGACTTCGGGGTCGCGCGGGAGGCCCAGCTGACCGCCGTCTATCTCGGCCGTGCCGCCGATCTCGTCGCCGATGTCGGCATTGCCGGGCTGCATCGCATACTGGCGCGGCTCGACCAGCTACGGTCGGCACGCGTCATCGTCGTGGTCGCCGGGATGGACGGCGCGCTGCCTGGCCTGGTCGCCGGCCTCGTCTCCGCGCCGGTGATCGCCGTGCCGACGTCCGTGGGCTACGGCGCGGCGCTCGGCGGCGTGGCGGCTCTGCTGACCATGCTCAACTCCTGTTCGCCCGGCGTGGCCGTGGTCAACATCGACAACGGGTACGGTGCCGGGCACCTGGCTGCCCAGATCGCGGCCCCGGCCTAGGCCGAGCCCGGCTGGACTTGGCTGCCCGGCACAAAACCTTCTCGCTCCGCGGCCGCCACGGCTTCCTCGAGCACCCGCCGGACCGGGACGGAACGTTCCGCGGCGACCTCCACAGCATCGTCGAATTCCGGTGTCGCATGGACCACCTCGCCGCCACGATGCGCGACCTTGAGGCGAACCTGGCCGCCCGCGACCTGCAACGGCACCCAGAACCGGTCAAGCGCAACCCTGGTGGCAGCGACTTCGCGTACCCCGATGGTGCTGGTCAGCTCCAGCATCAGCCGCCGCAGCAGGTCACGCCGGTGCACTGGGGCGAGCACGGCGAGCGTGTGAGCAGGGCGTCCCTTTTTCATAATGATCGGGATCAGCCACGCATCAGCCGCCCCGGCAGCCAGCAACGACGACAGGACAGTAGGCCACACCCGCGGGTCCATGTCGTCGACGTTGGTCTCCAGCACCGACATAATCACCGGCTCATCCGGCTGCCCGGGCGGGTCGCCGCGGTCCCCGAGGACAACCCGCACGACGTTCGGGCGACCGGCGATATCTGCGGTGCCGGCCCCCACCCCGACGGTGCGCATCGACATGGCGGGCAAGTCGCAGGACTCCTGCGACAGGGCGGTGAGCAGCGCCATGCCGGTCGGGGTGGCTAGTTCTCCCTCGCCACCGGACAGCACGCGCCAGCCCGCCGCCATCTCCAGCACCGCAGGCACCGGAACCGGGAGGTGACCGTGGGAGGTCACGACCCGGCCCGCGCCCAGCGCGACGGCGCTGCAGGACATTGAGGTCACCCCCAGGAAGTCCAGCGCGGCGCAGACGGCGACGACGTCCGCGATCGAGTCCCAGCTTCCGACCTCGTGGAAGTGCACCTCGTCGGCCGCGAACCCGTGTACTCGCGCTTCGGCCTCGGCTAGCCGCCGGAACACGCGCCGGACCTGCTCCCGCACGCCCGCCGCGAGATCCGCACGCTCGAGCAAGGCCTGAATGTCGCGCCAGCTGCGCTGCGCCTGATCTCGCACCGCCAGGTGCACGTCTACCTTGGTAGCGCGCATCCCGGCCCGTGTCACCAGCGCGGACGCCAGCCGGATCGAGCCGGGGATTACGGCGTCCACCGCGCCCTGCAGCACTGCGAGGGGCGCGCCGGCATCGACGAGCGCCCCGAGCAACATATCGCCGGCCACACCCGCCGTCGCATCCACCCACGCGTGCACGCCTGCACCGGCTGACGTCATAAAGACAACCCTAGGGGCAGCGAGTAGCCCCGGTGATGGGCTGTACGCTCAGGTTTAGCTCTAGTACTTCGGGAGGTCTCGTGCCCATCGAACAGGCAGAGTTCGGCCGCACCGGCCACCACAGCAGCCGGGTGATCTTCGGCGGGGCGGCTCTCGCGCAGGTCTCCCAGCGGGTCGCCGACGAGACCCTGGACGTCCTGCTCGCTCACGGGGTGAACCACCTGGACCTGGCCTCCTCCTACGGCGAGGCGGAAGCGCGCGTCCGGCCGTGGCTGCAGCGCGAACCTGGCCGGTTCTTCCTGGCCACCAAGGGCGATGACCGCACCGCAGCCGGAGCCCGCGAGGAACTGCACCGATCCCTGGACCGGCTGGGCGTCGACCACGTCGACCTGTGGCAGCTGCACGCCTTGGCCGATCCGATCGAATGGGACATCGCCCTGAGCCCTGGCGGCGCGCTCGAGGCCGCTATCGAAGCACGCGACCAGGGCCTCATCCGCTGGATCGGGGTCACCGGCCACGGCAGCCAGATCGCCGCGACTCACCGGCGCAGCCTCGATCGGTTCGACTTCGACTCGGTGCTCCTCCCGTACAACTTCGTCACCATGCAGAACGAGTACTACGCCGGCAACTTCGACGCCCTTTACGAGACCTGCCGCGAGCGGCGGGTCGCCGTGCAGACGATCAAGGCGATCGCGCTGCGTCCCTGGGAGGGCCGGCCGCACACCAGGGCGACCTGGTACGAGCCGCTCGAAAAGCAGGACGACATCGACCTCGCGGTGTCGTGGGCGCTGAGCCGCCCCGGGGTGTTCCTTTGCAGCGTGGGCGACGTAGACCTGCTCCCCAGGGTGCTCGACGCGGCCAGCCGGTACACCGAAGCGCCGGACGACGCGGCGATGCGCGCGCTCGCCGGGCGAACAGCAGCCGAGCCGCTGTTCGTCTGACCTGAATCGGCGGCTGCCCCGCAGCCGCAGTGCCTGCTAGTAGCCGCGGGAGCGGTCGTTGAGGAGGGGCTGGCCGTCCAGGTACCGCCGGAGGTTGCCGGCGAACAGCTGCCGGAGGGGCTGGGCCATGTTCGCCTCCCCGCTGGCCAGATGTGCGGTGTCAGAGGATCTGCGGCAGCCGGGTGAGCTCCGGCCGCGGCAAACCAGCACTGTCGTGAGTCGCGACATGTATGACATCTGAGTCGCGTCTTAGGTGACAGAAGGCCCGGCCATCGGCCCGGGCTTCGCTGTTTGTTGCGCCAGTAGGCGCGGGCTGGGTCGATGTCGCGGGCGGACAGGACTTCTCCGGTTCGCAGTTCGATGACGGTGACGCCGGTCATGTCGGTGATCGCGA
>NZ_JBARCR010000976.1:0-2773 GCF_049794275.1 Trebonia sp. | reverse complement strand
TGACCTGCGCTCCCCTGTAGAGCAGCAGGGTGGCGATGACCAGGAAAATCATGACCAGGACCAGCCAGGCGGCGCGCGTGTGGGAGCCGAAGAACCGCGACCCGCGGCCTTCCCGGTGCGGGTCGTTGCGCAGCCGGATGACCGTGAACGTGATGATCCCGGCGAGCACGCCGACGCTGAACAGGTCCTCCAGGAAGCCGAGCACCGGCGAGTGCCCGATGCCGGGGATCGCGAACGTCCGGGAGAACAGGTCGCCGTAGGCCTCGATGATCGTGAAAATCAAGATGATGAAGCCCCAGAACACCGCCGCGTGCGCGGCGCCGGGAACGGTCCACTTCAGCAGCTTCCGCTGCCCGACCACCTCGGTCAGCTGGGTTTCCGCCTCCCGGCCCGGGTGGGACCTCGCATACGCCACCCGCTCCGGCGCCGGCTGGCCGGAAAAAGCCAGCCGCCCCAGCCACCACACCCGCCGGCCCGCCACCGCGAAGGCGACGACGGTCAGTCCCAGCCCGATGATCATGCGTGCGACCACGCGGAACCTCCTTAGGTCTGGGGCTCAAGCGTAGTCATGGTGCTTCGCCTGCCCACGCTGACTCCGGCCAACTAGGCAACTGGCAAGTAACTTATTGCCTTTGGCGAAAAACTGTCCAGCCGATGGGAATGATCCAGGGAACCTGGAAGTTGAGCGTAAGTGACTCAAGTCATTTGACACCCGGGCTGGCCTCGGGCAGGCTCGAGCCCGGAAGACTCAACTCCCACACTACAAGGACTGCTCATGGCACGTGCGGTAGGTATTGACCTCGGGACGACGAACTCGGTTGTCGCCGTCCTGGAAGGCGGCGAGCCGACGGTCATCGCCAACGCCGAGGGTTCACGGACCACTCCGTCGGTTGTCGCGTTCGCGAAGAACGCTGAGGTGCTCGTCGGCGAGGTCGCGAAGCGGCAGGCCGTCACCAACGTGGACCGGACGATCCGTTCGGTCAAGCGGCAGATGGGGACCGACTGGACCGTCACGATCGACAGCAAGAAGTTCACCCCGCAGCAGATCAGCGCGTTCATCCTGCAGAAGCTCAAGAGGGACGCCGAGGCCTACCTGGGCGAGAAGATCACCGACGCGGTGATCACCGTCCCGGCGTACTTCAGCGACGCGCAGCGGCAGGCGACCAAGGAGGCCGGCACGATCGCGGGCCTCAACGTCCTGCGGATCATCAACGAGCCGACTTCTGCCGCGCTCGCTTACCACCTGGAGAAGGAAGGCTCCGCCAAGATCCTGGTCTTCGACCTGGGCGGTGGCACCTTCGACGTCTCCCTGCTCGACGTCGGCGACGGAGTTGTCGAGGTCGAGGCGACCAGCGGCGACAACCACCTCGGTGGTGACGACTGGGACCAGCGCATCGTCGACTGGCTGGTGCAGGACTTCAAGTCCGGCTACGGCATCGACCTGTCCAAGGACAAGATGGCGCTGCAGCGGCTGCGCGAGGCCGCGGAGAAGGCAAAGATCGAGCTCTCCCAGTCGATGGAGTCGCAGATCAACCTGCCTTACATCTCCCACGGCCCTGACGGCCCGCTGCACCTGGACACCCGGCTCACCCGAGCTGAGTTCCAGCGCATGACCTCGGACCTGATCGACCGCTGCAAGAGCCCGTTCCAGCAGGTGATCAAGGACGCGAACGTCAACATCAGCGAGATCGACCACGTGGTCCTGGTCGGCGGCTCCACCCGGATGCCGGCGGTCGTGGACCTGGTCAAGTCGCTGACCGACGGCAAGGAGCCGAACAAGGGCGTCAACCCGGATGAGGTCGTCGCCGTCGGCGCCTGCCTGCAGGCCGGCGTGCTCAAGGGCGAGGTCAAGGACATCCTGCTGCTCGACGTGACCCCGCTGTCGCTGGGCATCGAGACCAAGGGCGGGATCTTCACCAAGCTCATCGAGCGCAACACCACGATCCCGACCAAGCGCTCGGAGATCTTCACCACGGCCGATGACAACCAGCCGTCGGTGCAGATCCAGGTCTACCAGGGCGAGCGCGAGATCGCGGCCTACAACAAGAAGCTGGGCATGTTCGACCTGACCGGCATCGCGCCGTCCCCGCGCGGCATCCCGCAGATCGAGGTCTCCTTCGACATCGACGCCAACGGCATCGTGAACGTGTCCGCCAAGGACCTGGGCACGGGCAAGCAGCAGTCGGTGCAGATCACCGGCGGCTCGGCATTGAACAAGGACGACATCGAGAAGATGGTCCGCGACGCCGAGCAGTACGCCGAGGAGGACCGCAGGCGGCGCGACGAGGCGGAGGTCCGCAACCAGGCCGACACGCTGGTCTACAGCACCGAGAAGTTCCTCGCCGAGAACGACGAGAAGATCCCGGCGGACATCAAGTCCGAGGTGCAGTCTGCAATCGCCGACCTGAAGAAGGCGATCGAGGGCAACGACATCGACACCATCAAGACCGCCAGCGAGCACGCCGCCACTGTCAGCCAGAAGATGGGAACCGCCATCTACCAGGCCGCCCAGGCGCAGCAGGCCGCGAGCGGCGCCGAGGGCGCCGACGGCACCGCCGCCTCGGAGGAGACTCCGCAGGACGAGGGTGTCGTTGACGCCGAGATCGTGGACGAAGGCGAAGGCGAAGGCGGCGCTGCCTGATGACAGCACCTGACGACACGGGTGGCAACGGCCCGGTGATCCGCGACCACAGGCGGATCGACCCGGTGACCGGGCAGCCCAGACGGGGCAAGCACGCGGCCTCCCAGCCGGCCGGCACCACGAGTGCCGGCC
>NZ_JBARCR010000975.1:0-3149 GCF_049794275.1 Trebonia sp. | reverse complement strand
TCGCCGTCGGCGGCACCGCCTCGGTAGCGCCGGACAGATCGACGTCGTTTCCGCAGACCATGCTGGTGGACTACGTCCGCGTTCACGCAGCATAGGCGTGCTGGCAGACTAGGGGTATGTCTGATCTTCTCGCACGCCACCGCGCGGTAATCCCTAACTGGGTCGGCCTCTACTACGGCCAGCCGATCGAGATCGTCAGCGGCAAGGGCTGCCGCGTCACCGACGCCCAGGGCCGCGGCTATCTCGACTTCTTCGCCGGAATCCTGACCAACATGCTCGGCTACGACGTCGCCGAGGTGCGGGAGGCGGTCGAGCGGCAGATCTCGACCGGCGTGGTGCACACCTCCACGCTGTACCTGATCCGCAGCCAGGTCGAGCTCGCGGAGAAGATCGCCAGGCTCTCGAACATCCCGGACGCGAAGGTGTTCTTCACCAACTCAGGTTCCGAGGCCAACGAGACCGCGCTCGCGGCCGCCCTCGTGGCGCGCAACGCGAACCAGGTGCTGGCGATGCGGGGCAGCTACCACGGCCGGACGTTCGGCACCGTCGCCATCACGGGCAACGTGTCATGGAAGGCGAGCAGCAACGATCCGTTCGGCACCCATTACCTGCATGGCGCGGACCGGCAGCTGCCGCAGTACCGCGACCTGACTGACACTCAGCTCATCGACGCGTGCGTGGCCGACCTGCGGGCGCTGCTGTCGGCCGGCATCCACCCGGCCGACGTCGGCGCGCTGATCGCCGAGCCGGTGCAGGGCGTCGGCGGGTTCACGATGGCGCCTGACGGCCTGTTCAAGGCCTACAAGGAAGTGCTCGACGAGCACGGCATCCTGCTGATCTCCGACGAGGTGCAGACCGGCTGGGGCCGCACCGGGGCGCACTTCTGGGGCATCCAGGCGCACGGCGTCGTGCCGGACATGATGACCTTCGCCAAGGGCCTGGCCAACGGGTTCGCCATCGGCGGCGTCGTCGGCCGCGGCGACCTGCTGGACAGCATCCGCGGCAACGGCATCTCGACGTTCGGCGGCAACCCGATCGCCACGACGGCGGCGAACGCCACCCTGGACTACGTGCTCTCGCATGACCTGCAGCACAATGCCGCGGTGACCGGCGAGATCATCATCAGCGGGCTCAAGGAGGCGGCCACGGCGCTGAGCACGATCGGCGAGGTGCGCGGCCGCGGGCTGATGTTCGCCGTCGACCTCGTCGACCCGGCGACGAAGCAGCCGTCCCCGCAGCTGGCAGGGAAGGCGCTCGAGGCGGCCCGCGAGCGCGGGCTGCTGATCGGCAAGGGCGGCCTGTTCGGCGCCACGCTGCGGATGGCACCGCCGCTGACGCTCAGCGAGGCGGAAGCGCGCGAAGGCCTCGGCCTGCTCACCGACGCGCTGCGCGCGGTCGACGGGGAGGCGGCGAAGGCGTGAAACACGTAACGCACTGGATCGGCGGCAAGCCATGGACGGCCGGGGCGGAGCGGCACGGCGACGTTTACGATCCGGCCACCGGCCAGGTCAGCGGGCACGTCGACTTCGCCTCCGCGGACGATGTGGACGCGGCCGTGCGGGCGGCGGCCGAGGCGTTCGCGAGCTGGCGGCGGGTGTCGCTGGCCAGGCGGGCCAGCATCATGTTCGCGTTCCGCGAGCTCATCAGGGAGCACACCGCTGAACTCGCCGCCCTGATCACCGCCGAGCACGGCAAGGTCGCCGCGGACGCCGCGGGCGAGGTCGCCCGCGGCCTGGAGGTGGTGGAGTTCGCCTGCGGCATTCCGCACTTGCTCAAGGGCGGCTACTCGGAGAACGTGTCCACCAGCGTGGACTCGTACTCGATCCGCCAGCCGCTCGGCGTGGTGGCCGGGATCACCCCGTTCAACTTCCCGGCCATGGTGCCGATGTGGATGTTCCCGCTGGCTATCGCCTGCGGCAACACGTTCGTGCTCAAGCCGTCGGAGAAGGACCCGTCCGCGTCGCTGCTGCTGGCCAGGCTGTGGGCGCAGGCCGGGCTGCCCGACGGGGTGTTCAACGTGGTGCACGGCGACAAGGTCGCGGTCGACGCGCTGCTCACCCACCCGGACGTGGCCGCGCTCAGCTTCGTCGGGTCCACGCCGATCGCCAGGTACGTCTACGAAACGGGCACGAGCCACGGCAAGCGGGTGCAGGCGCTCGGCGGCGCGAAGAACCACATGGTCGTGCTGCCCGACGCGGACCTCGACCTGGCCGCCGACGCCGCGGTGTCCGCCGGGTTCGGCTCGGCGGGGGAGCGCTGCATGGCGATCTCGGCCCTCGTCGCTGTCGACCCGGTTGGCGATGAGCTGCTGGCGAAGATCACGGACCGGGTCGGCAAGCTGATCGTGGGGCCTGGCGCCGACGAGCGGTCCGAGATGGGCCCGCTCGTGACCGGGCCGCACCGGGATAAGGTGGCGTCCTACCTCGACTCCGGGGTGGCCCAGGGCGCGTCGCTGCCGATCGACGGCAGGCGGCACCCGGTCACCGGCGGCGACGCGGGCGGCTTCTGGCTCGGACCCAGCGTGCTCGACCACGTGACCCCGGAGATGAGCTGCTACACCGACGAGATCTTCGGCCCGGTGCTGTCGATGCTGCGCGCGCCGTCGTACGAGGCGGCGGTCAGCCTGGTCAACAACAGCCCGTACGGCAACGGCGTGGCGGTCTTCACCTGCGACGGGGGAGCGGCCCGCCGGTTCGTCTCCGAGGCGGAGATCGGCATGGTGGGCGTCAACGTGCCGATCCCGGTGCCGATGGCGTACTACTCGTTCGGCGGGTGGAAGTCGTCGCTGTTCGGCGACACGCACGTGCACGGCACCGAAGGCGTGCACTTCTACACCCACGGCAAGGTCGTCACCTCCCGCTGGCCCGACCCCAGCCACGGCGGGGTGAACCTCGGCTTCCCGGTGAACTCTTAACCCGCGGCCGCTCTGGGCCGGTGCCTCGATGGGACGGCGCCGCGGCGGGTCGAGCAGGGCCAGGCCCAGGTCGGTGGCCTGGTACAGCACGGTGCGGCCAACGCGGGTCCGGTCGGCCAGCCCCGCCCTGTGCAGGACCGAAAGGTGCTGCGACACCGCGCCAGGGGTGACGCCGAGGGCCCGGGCAAGCGCGGTGGTCGTGGCGGGCGAGCGCAGCGCGCTGAGCAGCCGGGCG
>NZ_JBARCR010000974.1:0-3618 GCF_049794275.1 Trebonia sp. | reverse complement strand
CCGCCGGGCAGGTGCGGCTCGAGCGCGCCGGCGGCGACCGCGCCCGGCGGCGGCTTGGACGCCAGCAGCTCGATGCCGAACGCGAGCACCACCACGCCGACCAGCCCGGTGATCACCGCCTCGAGTTGCCGGAACCCGTGCACCTCCATGGCGAGCACCGCGAACGTGGCCACCCCCGCCAGCAGCGCCGAGACCCCCATCGACACCCCGAACAGCAAGTGCAGTCCCAGCGCCGCCCCGGTGAACTCCGCGAGGTCGGTGGCCATCGCGACGGCCTCCGCCTGCAGCCACAGGCCCACGACGAACCGCCGCGGCAGCCGGGCGCGGCACACCTCGGGCAGCGACTGCCCGGTCGCGATGCCCAGCTTGGCCGACAGCGTCTGGATGAGCATCGCGAACAGGTTCGCGGTCAGCACCACCCAGCCCAGCGCGTAGCCGAACTGCGCGCCGCTCGCCATGTTCGTGGCGAAGTTCCCCGGGTCGACGTAGGCGACGGCCGCGATGAACGCAGGGCCGAGAAAGGGCAGGAGAGCCCGCAGGCCCCGGCGTTCCCCGGCCAGGGCCTGCTGAGCGGCGAGGACAGTGTCAACCAACCGATGGTCCGAGCCCCAGTGACTGCGGCGTCGAGGCGTCAGGCGACGGCTGGTGCAGGCCCTCGTCCAGCGACCCGTACTCGGTCATCAGGGCGGCCGACCCGCCCCACGGCGTCTGCTCCTCGGCGACCAGCGTGTTGGTGGTGAGCAGCAGCCCGGCCACCGAGGCGCCGTTCTGCAGCGCCGAGCGGACGACGCGCAGCGGGTCGACGATGCCCATCGAGACCATGTTCCCGTGCCGCCCGCTGAGCGCGTCGAACCCGTCGTCCGGCCCGAGCGCCGCGGAATGCTCGACCACGTCGGCGGCAGGGAAGCCCGCGTTGGACGCGATCAGCGTCGCGGGCTCGCGAAGCGCCTGCCGCACGATCCCGACCCCGATTTTGTAGTCCCCGGTCACGTCCGCGTCGCCGGCCACACCGTCATCCAGCGCGGGCATCGCGTGCAGCAGCGCCGCGCCGCCGCCCGCGACGATGCCTTCGGCCATCGCGGCCCGCGTCGCGGCCAGCGCGTCCTCGACCCGGTGCCGCAGTTCCTTTAGCTCCGCCGGGGTCGCCGCGCCGACCCGGATCACCGCGACGCGGCCGGACAACGCCCCGATCCGCTCGGTCAGCACGTCCTCGTCGATGCCGAACGTGGCCCGCTCCAACTCGGCTCGCAGCTGCGCCAGCCGGAACTCCACGGCCTCGGCCGACCCGCCGCCGCCGATGATCGCGGTGTTGTCCGCGGTCACCCAGACCTGCCTGGCCCGGCCGAGCTGCTCTATGGTCATCGTCTCCAGGGAGAACCCGGCGTGCCGGGAGAACACCGCGCCGCCGGTCAGCGCCGCGATGTCCTCGAGCTTGTGCAGTCGCCGGTCGCCGAACCCTGGGGCGCGGACCGCCACGCACTGGAAGATGCCGTTGACGTGGTTGTGCACCAGCATGGACAGCGCGGTGCCCTCGACGTTCTCCGCGATGATCACCAGCGGCCGCGGCGCCCGCATGACCTTGTCGAGCAGCGGCATGAGCTGCTGGACCTTGGTGATCTTCTCACTGCACAGCAGGATGTACGGGTCGTCGAGCACCGCCTCGAGGGACGCGGGCGAGGTCACCAGGTACGGCGACAGGTAGCCGTTGTCGAACTGGAACCCCTCGACGAAGTCCACGCCCATGCCGGGGGCGGGGGAGTCCTCGACGGTCACGATGCCCGCGTCGCCGACCGTGTGCAGCGCCTTGGCGATCACCGCGCCCACCGCGTCGTCGTCGTTGGCCGAGATCGCCGCGACCCGCTGGAAGTCCTCCTCGGAGCTCACCGGGTGCGCGACCGACTGCAAGTGCTCGACGAGCCGCCCGACCGCGAGGTCGATGCCGCGCTTGACCAGCACCGGGTTCGCACCGCCGTCGATCGCGCGCATGCCCTCCCGCACGATCGCCTGGGCGAGCACGGTGGCGGTGGTTGTGCCGTCGCCGACCACGTCGTTGGTCTTGATCGCGGCTTCCTTGACCAGCTGCGCGCCCATGTTCTCGAACTGGTCCTTGAGGTAGATCTCGCGGGCGATCGTGACGCCGTCGTTGGTCACCACCGGCGACCCGGTGATCTTCTCCAGGATGACGTTGCGGCCCTTCGGCCCGAGCGTGGATTTCACCGCCTCGGCAAGCTGATCCACGCCCGCGAGCAGCAGGCCGCGTGCCTCGGCCCCGAAGCGCAATTCCTTCGCCATCAGTGCTCCTTAGTTTTTTTCGGAACGGGCTCGTGGTGACTACGGGACGAGGATCGCCCGGCCGCGAACGCGGCCGGCGTCGAGGTCGGCGAGCGCGTCAGGCGCGGCGGCCAGCGGATACGTCTTGGTGTGCAGGGTGACCTGGCCGCCCTGCGCGAGCGCCATCAGCTCGGCGAGCTCGTTGTAGGTGCCGACGATGTTGCCGATGATGTTCCGCTCGGTGGAGATGATGTCGAGCGTCGGGATGTGCAGCGTGCCGCCGTACCCGATGACGAAGTACGACCCGGCCGGGGCGGTCATGTTCCACCCGTCCATCTCCGCCCCCTGCTCGGCGACGAAGTCGAGCACGACATGCGCCCCCGCCCCGCCGGTCAGGTCTTGCACGGTCTCGACCTGCCCGCCGTCGGCGACAACGGTGGCATCAGCGCCAAGCTGCTCGGCCAGCTTGAGCGCCTCGGGATTCCTGTCCACGACGATGACCCGCGCCGCGGTCAGCGCCGCCAGGCACTGCACTCCGATATGCCCGAGCCCGCCCGCCCCGATCACGACGCAGGTCGTCCCGGGATACAGCAGCGGAATCGCCTTCTTCACCGCGTGATAGGCGGTAATCCCGGCGTCGGCGAGCGCCGCGACATCCTGCGGCTGCGTCGAAGGATCGAGCTTGACGCAGGCGCGGGCGGAAGTCAGCAGGTACTCCGCCATCCCGCCATCCGTGGACAGCCCGGGGAACGTGGAGTTCTCGCAGTGCATGTCGTCGCCCGCGCGGCAGGCGCGGCACAGCCCGCAGGTAGGCGTCGGATGCAAGATAACGGTGTCGCCGACGGCCACGTTGGTGACCGCGGACCCGATCTCGTGTACCCACCCCGCGTTCTCGTGCCCGAGGATGTAGGGCAGCGGCGTGTGCATCCGCTCATCCCACTGCCCCTCGATGATGTGCAGGTCGGTCCGGCAGACGCCGGCGCCACCGATCTTGACGACGACATCCAGGGGACCGCTGACCGTCGGCTCGGGCACGTCGTCAACCACAGGCGTGCTGTGAAATTTGTGCAGTCGTACGGCTTTCACTAAGACCTCCCGATCGTGGGTCTGCGTTAGCCAGGGGTGTATCGGTACCGGAGCATCCCGGAGCACATCGAGGCATTGGCGTCGATGCCGGCCTGGGTCACCCGCGCCCGCCGCAGGTGCAGCGGAATCGCCGCCAGAGCGACGGGAGCGCCTGTCCCCGGATCGATGAGCAGCGGCGCGGAGTCGTCGGCGGGCAGCCCAAGGTCTGCCCGCCGCTGCCGGAGCCGGTCGAGCTCGGCGGACTGCGGCGCCGCGCCGAGG
>NZ_JBARCR010000973.1:0-5377 GCF_049794275.1 Trebonia sp. | reverse complement strand
GATCCACCCAGTGCCAGGCCTGCGCGGCGATGACCGCGTCGAATTCCCGCCCGGCCCCGTCCCAGTCCTCGAACGTGGTCACCTCAGCCTCGAGCCCGGCCTGCCTCGCCACGGAAGCCATCCGTTCGTCGGGGTCGACGCCGAGCACCCGGCACCCGGCGGCCTGGAACAGCCGGGCGGCGATTCCCGTCCCGCAGCCGACGTCAAGTACGTCGCGCCCCGGGCTGGCCGCCACGATCCGGTCTACGAGGGCACCGGGATAGCTGGGCCTGGCGCGGTCGTACCGGCCGGCGTCCGAGCCGAACGACTCCGCTACCTGCCGCTGCCGATGTGTCTCGAACGGCCGCGCCTGCTCTGGCGGTATAGTGGGCATGCGCCCACTTTAAGTGGGCAGTCGCCCACTCGACAGGTAGTTTCGCGTACAGCGAAGAAGGGATGGCCGGTGCCAACGGGGATCGCCATCCGCGACGTGCGCCAGCAGCTGTTCGCCGCGGCCGAGCGCGTGCTGCTCAGAGACGGGCCGAGCGGGCTCACCAGCCGGGCGGTCACCACGGAAGCGGGCTGCGCCAAGGGCGTCCTGCACCGGCATTTCGCCGACTTCGACGCCTTCCTCGCCGAGCTTGTGCTCGACAGGATCGACCAGGTCGGCCGCCAGTCCGCCGCGCTGCTCGCGTCCGCGGGAACCGGCACCGTCACCGGCAACCTGACCGGCGCGCTCGCGGACCAGTTCGGGTCGGTCGCGGTAAAGATCGTCAGCCTGCTCATCTTCAGGGACGACCTGCGCGCCCGGCTGCGCGAGACCATCCCGTCCGGCGTGCCGGTCGCGACGGAAGTCGCCGCCATGGTCTCCGCGTACCTGGCCGCCGAGCGGGATCTCGGCCGCATCGCCGCCGGCGCAGACATCGGCACGCTCGCGCTCACGCTCATCGGCACCGCCCACCTGCTGGCCGTGGACAGGGAAAGCGCCCAGCCGGACACCGAAGCCGTCGCCGCGATGGTGGCCGCTGTTCTCGCCGGCGTGCTGAAAGACCGCGATACCGCCGTGTAGCCGCCGTGAAGCCGCGGCCCCCTAGCGTGTCTGACATGACAACGACAGCCGCTATAGACGCCGTAGGCCTGGTCAAAAGCTTTGGCCAGTTGCGTGCGGTCGACGGAATCGACCTTGAGGTACGCCAGGGTGAGATCTTCGGCGTCCTCGGCCCGAACGGGGCCGGGAAGACCACGATGCTGAAGATGCTGGCGACGCTGCTGCCGATCGACGCCGGGCAGGCCCGGGTGTTCGGCGTGGACGTCGCCAGGGAGCCGCACCGCATCCGCCAGCTGGTCGGCGTCACCGGCCAGTACGCGTCGGTCGACGAGGACCTGACCGCCACGGAGAACCTGTGGCTGTTCGGCAAGCTCCAGGGCCTGCGTTCGGCCGATGCCCGCGCCGCCGCGAAGCGGCTGCTCGGGCAGTTCGGCCTGCAGGAGGCAGCGAACAAGCCGATCTCGCAGTTCTCCGGCGGGATGCGGCGTCGCCTGGACCTCGCGGCCAGCCTGATCACCAGGCCGCCGCTGATCTTCCTCGACGAGCCGACCACCGGCCTGGACCCGCGCACGCGCGGGCAGATGTGGGACACGATCCGCGGCCTGGTCGCCGAGGGCAGCACGGTGCTGCTCACCACCCAGTACCTGGACGAGGCGGATCAGCTCGCCGGGCGGATCGCGGTGATCGACCACGGCCGCAAGGTCGCCGAGGGCACGCCGGACGAGCTGAAGTCCTCGGTGGGCAACTCGACCTTGCAACTGCACCTCGCGCCGGACACCGACCAGGAACTCGCGCGGCAGATCGTCCGCAGGGTCGCGGGCGCTGAGCCGGTCCTGACGCCGGAGTCGGGGCGGATGAACGTGCCCCTCGACACCGCCGACCGTGCAGCCGACATTCTCATCGCGTTCCGCCAGGCCGGGGTGTCGATCATCTCGGTGAGCGTGGCGAAGCCCACGCTGGACGAGGTGTTCCTCACGATCACCGGCCATGGCGCCGACGAGAACGACGGTCCGGCGGACGACAACGAACCAGACCCGGCCGCGGACAACGAGCCGTCCGCCCGCACCGACTCAGCCCTGGAGGTCCAGTGAGCACCATGACCGCCGAACCGCTACAGGTCGTCGACCCGGCCGTCGCGGTGGCCCGCACCCGCCCGCGCAATTCCCCCGCCGAGACCATCAGCCAGACGCTGTCGATGGCCTGGCGCGCGCTGAAGAAGATGCGCCGCAACCCGGAGCAGTTCTTCGACGTCACGCTCCAGCCGCTGCTGTTCACGGCGATGTTCGCCTACATCTTCGGCGGCGCGATCTCCGGCAACGTCACCAGCTACCTGCCGCTGCTGATTCCCGGCATCGTCGCGCAGACCGTGCTCACCACCTGCATGGCCAGCGGCGTGCAACTCCGCGAGGACCTGGACAAGGGCGTCTTCGACCGGTTCAAGGTGCTGCCCATCGCCAGGATCGCCCCGCTGGCCGGGCCGGTAGTCGCCGACGTCGTGCGCTACCTGATCGCCGCGACCCTGACGTTCGTGATGGGCATGATCATCGGCTACCGCCCCGGCGGCGGCGTCCCCGGCGTGCTTGGCGCGATCGCGCTGTCGGTCTTCATCGGCTGGTCGATGGCGTGGATCTTCACCTGGATCGGCACGATCGCCAGGAACGCCCGCAGCGTGCAGGGCATTTCGATGCTGATCCTGTTCCCGCTGACCTTCCTGTCCAACGCGTTCGTGCCGGTGCACACGCTGCCGTCAGGGCTGGCCGCGTTCGTGAAGATCAACCCGGTCTCCCTCCTGGTGTCGGCCACGCGGGACCTCGCCAACAACGGCGCGATTACCAGCCAGGTGGGCTGGACGCTGCTGGCGGGCCTGGTAGTGATCGCGATCTTCGCGCCGCTGTCGGTGCGCAACTACCGGCGGCACATCTAGCCAGCCGCTCAGCTGGGCAGCCGCTCCGCCAGCCGCCGGACCTCCGCCAGCAGGTCCGGCGGCTGGCGGTCCGCGTACTCGGCGTGCAGCTCGGCGAGCAGGCCCGGCGCCGATTCCTCGGCCGCTGGCACGATCCGCTCCCGCATCATCGTCGGGGTCGTCCTGATGTAGCAGAACCGGTCGGCGAGCGCGAGCAGCCGGACCGCGTCCTGCGCGGGCACGGTCTGGCGCAGTAGCCCCCAGGTTCCCAGTGCGGACAGCAGCAGCCCGACGGCCGGATAGTCGAGCTGCGTGCCCCCGGCGCTGAGCACCCGGAGCGCGCTCGCGCGGCAGGACAGGTACAGCGCCCGTCCGTGCGCCACGTCGTCGCCCGTCGCGTAGAAGGCGTGCGCGCCGAGCGCCATCGACTCGCCGAACAAGGCCCACGGCTCCAGCTCCGTCTTGGGGACTCCCGGGAGCTGTATCTCGCGCATGCGGACCGCGCACTCGCGGTGGATGCGCAGCCCGGTGGCGTGGTCGCCGCGGACGAGCGCCAGTTCGGCCCGGCAGATCTGGCCGAAGATGTCCCCGCCGAACGTGACCCGGCTGCGGTCCACCCGGTCCAGCCGGCCGAGTTCGTCCTCCGCGTCCGCGAGCCGGCCGTCGGCGATGGCGCACAACGCGAGCAGCGCCCGGAGCTGGATCTCGTCATCGCTGGCACCGAGCCGCTCGAGCACCGGCAGGACGGCGCTGGCGTGCTCGATCGCGGCGGCGCGGTCGCCCATGTTCATGCTCAGCTGCGCCAGCATGGTCCGGGGCGTCACCGCGGTCCACGGGCCGTCGTCGTCCAGGGCGAGCGCGAGCGCGCGCCGGGCGACGTCGATCGCGCCAGCCGTGTCGCCGGCGTTCTCGCGCAGGTGACAGAGCCATTGAGTGGCGGTGAGCGCGGTATGGCGGTTCTCGTCGTCCGCGAGCTGCTCGAGCCGGCGCGCTGACGCGTCGGCGTCGGCCGGGTCGAACTCGAGCAGCACCCGCGCCAGTCCCGACACACGCTCGTCGCCACCAGAATCCGGGCTCAGCCGCTGCAGGACGTCACGCAGCCGCCCGGCGTTCGCCGTGTTGCCCATCAGCGTGTTGGCCAGCGTGATAGCCACCGCCGCGCGAGCCGTGTCCGCCACTTCCCGCGGTGGCCGCCAGTCGCCAACCGCGTCGGCGATCGCATCGGCCATGACGAGCAGGCGAATGTGCTCGCCGCGGATCGTCCAGAACAACCCGAGCGCGGCAAGCAGCCGGACGAGGGAGCAGCGGTCTTCGTCGGCGATGGCGCCGCGCAGTTCGTCGGCCAGGTTGGTCTCCTCGGCGGCCAGCGCGTCGATGGCCGCGAACTGGTCGCGGCCCGTGAGCATGCCGATCTGCGCGTCCGCGTAGCCGGCCGCCCACCGGCGCTGGGCAGCCCGCGCGGCGAAGTCCTCGCCAGCCTGCGCGAGCCGCATCAGGCCGAACTCCCTGACGGTTTCCAGCATCCGGTATCGCGCCCCGAAACGGGTTTCCCTGACGCTGAGCAGCGACTGGTCGACAAGGCCCTGAACCGCCTCGATCGCGTCGCTGCCGAGCACCGCCTCCGCTGCGTCGAGCGTGAACCCGTCCTGGAACAGCGCCAGCCTGCGCAGCGCCTGCTGCTCGGCGGCGTTCAGCAGGTTCCACGACCAGTCGATGACGGCCAGCAGGGTCTGGTGCCGGTCAGGCGCGCTGCGGTCGCCGCCGCGCAGCAGCGCGAACCGGTCTTCCAGCCGGCGGTCGATCTCCTCGAGCGACATCGCCCGCACCTTGGCCGCGGCGAGCTCGATCGCCAGCGGCAGCCCGTCAAGCCGGGCGACGATGCTGGTCACGACCTGCTCTGGAAGGCGAACATTGGGCCGCGCGGCTACGGCCCGCTCCCTGAAGAGCCGCACGGCGTCCCCGGCCTCCAGCTCGCCGAGCAGGTAGACGCGCTCAGCGGCGATCGCGAGCGGAGCCCGGCTGGTGGTGAGCACCCGCAGGTCGGCCGTCACCGCGACGAGGAACGCCACCAGGTCGGCCACCGCCACGATCAGGTGCTCGCAGTTGTCCAGCACCAGCAGGGTCGGCGACTGCCCGAGCAGCTGCGCGATACGCGTCCGGACGTCGGCCCGCTGCTCCGCGGTCAGGACCCCGCGGCCGCTGACCGAGTCGCGGACGCCGAGCGCGGACCCGATCTCGCCGACGACATCCTCCGCCGACATGACGCCGGCCAGCTCGACCACGTGCACGACCGGCTCGCCCGCGTCACGCGCGAGGGCCTGCGCCAGCCGGGTCTTGCCGAGCCCGCCGGCGCCGACGATAGACACCACCCGGGAGGCGGCCATCAGCGCCCGCAGCCGGTCCAGGTCGTCGTCGCGGCCGATCAGGGCGGTCGCGTCGTACCTGAC
>NZ_JBARCR010000972.1:0-3888 GCF_049794275.1 Trebonia sp. | reverse complement strand
CAGCAGGCCAGGCCGGGTCAGCTTCCCCTCCCCGACGTCCGGGCCGCCCGCCAGGTCCGCGAGGAGCGCCTGGACGGTCTGCGCCGCGACGGCCTTGTTGGTGCCGATCACGCCGGTCGGGCCGCGCTTCAGCCAGCCGGCCACGTACTCCCCGGGCAGCGGCTCCCCGTCGGGCCCGAGGACGCGGCCGCCGGCGTTCGGCACCGTGTGGCTGCGGGAGTCGAACGGGACGCCGGTCAGCGGCACGCTCTGGTAGCCCACGCTGCGGAGCACCATCTGCGCGTCGAGCAGCTCCGTCTCCCCGGTGCCCTCGAAGACACCGTCGCTGGTCAGACGGGTGCGCTCGAGGCGAAGGGACGAGACCGTTCCTGATGATGATTCAAGAATTTCCAGCGGCCGCAACCAGAAGCGGATCCGCAGCGTGCGGTCACCGCCAGCCGGCGCGGACTCCCAGGCGCGCAGCGCGACCAGGTTGCCGCGGACGCGACGGTCGGTCTCCGCGAGCGCGGCGGACCCGCCGGAGGCGTCGAAGCCTGCCAGGTCGAGTTCCGCTGGCTCCGTCGACACCGTCACGCCGGGCAGTTCGCCCAGCTCGCGAAGCTCCTTGGTGGTGAACTTGGCCTGCGCGGGGCCGCGGCGGCCGATCATGTGCACCTCGCGCACCTTGCTGGCGCGCAGCGCCGCGAGCACCGGCTCGGAAACGTCGGTGCCCTCGAGCTCGGCGGGGTCGCGGACCAGGATCCTGGCCACGTCGACGGCCACGTTGCCGACGCCGATCACCGCGACCGACTCGGCGTCCAGCGTGAACGCGAACGGGTCGACGTCGGGGTGGCCGCAGTACCAGTTGACGAAGTCGGTGGCCGCGAAGCTGCCCGGCAGGTCCTCGCCGGGGATGGCCATCCGCCGGTCGCGCATCGCGCCGGTCGCGTAGACGACCGCGTCGTAGGCGTCCAGCAGGTCCTCGCGGGTGACGTGATCCCCGAAGTGCACGCCGCCGAGGAACCGGACATCCGGGCTTTCCAGCACCCGCCGCAGGTAGTTCGCCACCGACTTGATCGATTTGTGGTCCGGGGCCACGCCGTAGCGGACCAGCCCGTACGGCGTCGGCAGCCGGTCGAGCACATCCACGGCGATGGCGACGGGAACAGGCAGCGCGGCCGCCTGCTTGACCAGTGCCTCGGCGGTGTACAGGCCGGCCGGACCCGAGCCGACCACGGCAACACGCAACATAAGAGTAAAACTACTCGGGTAGGCGCTCCGGCGTCGAAGCTTGCTGCGCCGGCGCGGCTGGCGCGGGCGGCGTGCGGCGCGCAACCGCCTCGGTCAGCTGCCTGGCCAGGTGCTGCGGGCTCAGCCCGGCCGCCTCGAGGATCTGGTCGCGGACGCCGTGGGTGAGGAACTCCTGCGGCAGGCCGAACGTCTTGACCGGCACGTCGACGTCGTGGTCGCGCAGCAGCCTGGCCACCGCGTCGCCGAACCCGCCGGCCCGGCCGTTGTCCTCGACCACCGCGACAAGCCGGTGCGCCCTGGCGGCCTCGATGACCGCCTCGTCGACCGGCTTGACCCACCGCGGGTCGACGACGGTGACGCCGATGCCGTGATCCTGAAGGCGGTTCGCCACCTCGACGCAGGTGACCGCCATCGGGCCGGCGCCGAGCAGCAGCACGTCCTTCGCCGCGCCGTCGGCGGGCACGGCCAGCACGTCCATCGCGCCGAGCTTGCCGACCGCCTCGGCCTCTACGCCGACAGTGCCCTTCGGCCAGCGCAGCAGCGTCGGGCCGTCGGCCACCCGGATCGCCTCGTTGAGCAGCTCCGATATCCGGCTGGCGTCGCGCGGCGCGGCGATCTTCAACCCTGGGACGACCTGCAGGATCGAGCCGTCCCACATTCCGTTGTGGCTCGCGCCGTCCGGGCCGGTGACGCCGGCCCGGTCGAGGGTCACGGTGACCGGCAGCTTGTGCAGCGCCACGTCCATCAGCAGCTGGTCGAATGCCCGGTTCAGGAAGGTGGCGTACAGCGACACCACCGGGTGCAGGCCGGCCATCGCCAGCCCCGCCGCCATGGTCATCCCGTGCTGCTCGGCGATGCCCACGTCGTAGACCCGATCCGGGTAGGCGGCCTTGAACTGGGCGAGGCCGACCGGGTGCAGCATCGCCGCGGTGATGGCCACCACGTCGGGACGGCGGGCCCCGATCGCGACCATCTCGTCAGAGAACACGTCGCTCCACTGGCGCTTGGCCGGGGCGGGGGCGGCCGGGTTGGCCTGGGTGGCCGGCTTCTTCGGGGCGGCGGGGACCTGGTGGAGGCAGTCCTCCTCGTTCTGCTCGGCGAGCGGGTAGCCGAAGCCCTTGCGGGTGATCGTGTGCACCAGGACGGGGCCGCTGTACTCGGCGGCCTTGCGCAGGGCGTGCTCGGTCATCAGCTCGTCGTGGCCGTCGATCGGGCCGATGTACTTGATGCCGAGGTCCTCGAACAGCACTTGCGGCTGGAGGAAGTCCTTCAGGCCCTTCTTGGCGCCGTGCAGCGCGCCGTACAGCGGCTGGCCGACGAGCGGCGTGCGGGTCACGCTGGTCTTGATCAGGTCCAGCACGTTCTCGTAGCGCTGGCTCATCCTGATGCTCGCCAGGTGGCTGGCCAGCCCGCCGATCGTCGGCTGGTAGGAGCGGCCGTTGTCGTTGACCACGATGACGATCTTGGAGTCGCGGGCCACCGCGATGTTGTTCAGCGCCTCCCAGGCCATGCCGCCGGTCAGCGCGCCGTCCCCGATGACCGCGACGACGGTGCGATCGTACTCGCCGCGCAGCCGGTAGGCCTTGGCCATGCCGTCGGCGTAGGACAGGGACGTCGACGCGTGGGAGTTCTCCACCAGGTCGTGCTCGGACTCGGCCTGGCTCGGGTAGCCGGACAGGCCGCCGGGCTGCCGCAGCGTGTGGAAGTCCTTGAACCGGCCGGTGAGCAGCTTGTGCACGTACGACTGGTGGCCGGTGTCGAAGACGAGCTTGTCCTTCGGCGAGTCGAACACCCGGTGCAGCGCGATGGTCAGCTCCACCACGCCCAGGTTCGGCCCCAGGTGGCCGCTGGTCCTCGTCACCGTCTCCACCAGGACGTCGCGGATCTCCGCCGCCAGGATCGCTAGCTGGTCCTGAGTGAGTTCCCTGAGGTCCTCCGGGCCGTTGATGCGCTCAAGCAAGGTCACGGCGGCTGCTCCTCACGCGTCACGCGTCACGCGTCTGTCGGGCTGGACTACCCGATAGTACGGCCCACTGTCCACGCCAGTCGCGGGCGCATACCGAGTTAACCGACACACGTGTCGGACTTCACGCCGGCGGCTGCCGCTTCTTGCTGTTATCAGGGTGGGCCTGGATGCCCGACAGCGGACCTTCGAAAGCCTTTTCATGATCACGAAAGAAAAGTGTGCGTATAGGAAACTTTTCTTTCGTGATCATGGTCGCGAGCTGCGGCGGCTGGCGGTGCGGCGCCGCTTCTTGCTGTTATCAGGGTGGTGGCAGGCGGGGTGTCCTGGACGCCCGGACGCGGGAGGCGTCGTGGACGTGGCAGGGTGGGCGCGTGAGACGTCTCGTTTACGTGTCGGGGGCGCCCGGGGCCGGGAAGAGCAGTCTCGCCGGGCCGCTCGCCGCCGAGCTGGGGTTCGCGCTGCTAACCAAGGACACGCTCAAGGAGACGCTGCACGACGCGCTCGGCGCGCCGGAACCGGATCTGGCCTGGTCCCGCCGGCTCGGCGGCGCCGCGATGGAGCTGCTGTGGCGGCTGGCGGCCGACGCGCCCGCGGTGGTGATCGAGGCGAACTTCCGGCCGTACAGCGAGTTCGAGCGCGGCAAGCTCACCGGCCTCGCCGCGCTCGGCGGGCGGACCGTCGAGGTGCACTGC
>NZ_JBARCR010000971.1:0-2760 GCF_049794275.1 Trebonia sp. | reverse complement strand
CAGGATGACGGTCAGCGACAGCACGTTGGACAAGACGTTGGACAGCGTCCCGACGATCGCCTGCTGCGCGCCGACCACGTCCCCGTCGAGCCTGCTGACCAGGCTGCCGGTCTGGGCACGGGTGAAGAACGCGATCGGCTGCCGCTGCACGTGGTCGAAGACCTGGGTGCGCAGGTCGTAGATGAGGCTCTCACCGAGCCGGGAGGAGAACCAGCGGTTCACCACCCCGAGGAACGCGTCGAACAGCACGACCGCCATGACAGTCAGCCCGACCGCCACGACGACAGCTTCGTTCTTGGCGATGATCCCGTTGTCGATGAGCTGGCGCAGCAGCAACGGGTTCACCACCGTAATGCAGGCGTCCAGGGAGGTCGCGAACAGGAAGATCCCCAGCTGCAGCCGGTAGGGCCGCGCGTAGCGCGCGATCCGGCGGATGGTTCCCGGCTTGATCTTCTGCTTGGTGACGTTCGGGTCCATGCGGAAACCGCGCGCCATCATGAAACCGGGACCGTGCATCGCCATAGTTCTTCAAACTTACTGTGGTGCCGCCTCGTTCCCGAACCGAATAAGCCAGTGGCGAAACGCCGTGTCGTGGCCATTTACCGGCTGGCTACGCCACTGCCTTCCGGGTGGCGCCACCCCGCCCGCGCAAGGCCACACCGGTCTCGGTGAGAATGCGGTGGATGAACCCGTAGGACCGGCCCGTCGCGTGCGCCAGCGCCCGAATGGACTCCCCGGAGTCGTAACGCTTCTTGAGGTCGGTCGCCAGCTTGTCGCGCTCCGTCCCGGTTACCCGGGTGCCCTTCCTGAGGGTCTCGGCCACGTTAACCTCCCGTAAGGTGGAGCACTCTGTGAGTACACACCCCCCACGCAATGATCACCTATCGGGGCGTAGTTGACTACCCGCTCGATCAGGCAAGTGCGACGAGATCGGCGAAATCTTCGCTCCACGCGTCTTCTGTTCCCTCGGGGAGCACGATTACCCGTTCCGGGGAAAGCGCGTCCACGGCTCCCTCATCATGAGTAACCAGAACAATCGCGCCTTGATAAGCGGCAAGCGCGGCCAGGATCTCTTCCCTGCTGGCCGGATCGAGGTTGTTCGTCGGCTCGTCGAGCAGCAGCACGTTAGCCCCGGACACGACGAGAAGTGCGAGCGCGAGCCTGGTCTTCTCGCCGCCGGAAAGGACCCCGACGGGTTTATCGACGTCATCACCGGAGAACAGGAATGACCCGAGAACCTTCCGCTGCTCGGTATCGGTGAGTTCCGGCGCGGTAGTGCGCATGTTTTCGATAACGCTGCGCTCGGTATCCAGAGTTTCATGCTCTTGCGCGTAATATCCGAGCCGAAGGCCATGTCCCGGGGTGACTTTTCCGGTATCGGGCTTTTCCACCTCGGCAAGCAGCCGGAGCAGCGTTGTTTTGCCGGCTCCGTTCAGCCCGAGCACGACGACCCGGCTGCCCCGGTCGACCGCCAGGTCGACGTCGGTGAACACCTCGAGCGAGCCGTACGACTTGGACAGCCCTTCCGCGGTGAGCGGGACCTTGCCGCACGGCGCCGGGGTCGGGAACCGGAGCCTGGCCACCCGGTCGCTCTGCCGCTCGGCGTCCAGGCCTGCGAGCAGCCGGTCCGCGCGGCGCTGCATGTTCTGCGCGGCCCTGGCCTTGGTGGCCTTGGCGCGCATCTTGTCCGCCTGCGTCTGCAAGGCGGTCGCCTGCCGCTCGGCGTTGGCCCGCTCCCTGCGGCGGCGCCGCTCGTCGGCCTCGCGCTGCTCCAGGTAGGTCTTCCAGCCGACGTTGTAGATGTCCAGCACGGACCTGGTGGCGTCCAGGTAGAACACCTTGTTCACGACCTGCTCGATGAGGTCGGTGTTGTGGCTGATGACGATCAGGCCGCCGCGGTAGTTCTTGAGGTGGTCGCGCAGCCAGATGACCGAGTCGGCGTCCAGGTGGTTCGTCGGCTCGTCGAGCAGCAGCGTCTGCGCGTCGCTGAACAGGATCCTGGCCAGCTCTATTCTCCTGCGCTGCCCGCCGGACAGGGTGCGCAGCGGCTGGTGCAGCACGCGGTCGGGCAGCCCGAGGCTGGCGGCGAGGCTCGCCGCCTGCGCCTCCGCGGCGTAGCCGCCGAGGACGGCGAGCCGGTCGCTGAGGTTGCCGTAGCGGCGGATGGCCCTCTCGGCGTGATCCGGATCCGACATCTGCGCCTCGGCCTTGCGCAGCTGCTCGCGCAGCTCGTCGAGCCCGCGGGCCGACAGCACCCGGTCGAGCGCGAGCACGTCGAGATCCCCGGTGCGCGGGTCCTGCGGCAGGTAGCCGACGGTGCCGCTGCGCCGTACCGTGCCGGCGGCCGGCTGCCCGTTGCCGGAGAGCACCTTGGCAAGGGTGGTCTTCCCGGCGCCGTTGCGGCCCACGAGACCGATCCGGTCGCCTTCCGCGACCTGGAACGATGCATCAGCCAGCAGCAGCCGTGCGCCGGCGCGCAACTCTATGCCACTGGCGACGATCACGATGTTTCAGGGTACCTGATCAGGGTGTCGGCTCCGTAAGCCTTATTCGGACGGCGAGGAACAGGCGCGGTGTGGCCTCGAGGACGGCCCGCTTCGGATCGGGGACGGTGAGGAACCTGTCCGTCGCGATCGCCAGGTAGGGTGCCAGCCTGGGGTCCTGCCGCAATTCCGCCATCGCCCGCTTGTCCCCGCCGAGCACGACCGCGTCCAGGTTTTCACCGGGCCGCCCGCCGCTTCGGCGCCCGAACACGTCGGC
>NZ_JBARCR010000970.1:0-4257 GCF_049794275.1 Trebonia sp. | reverse complement strand
GGGTGTGCCTGTTCGCGCTCGTCGCGCTGGTGGCGATCGTCGTCGGGGCGCGGCTGCTCGTGCCGGCGTCGGTGCACATGCTGCCAGTGCGATGAGGGCGCCGTTCCGCCGTTTCGCGCTAGCCCTGGTCGCGGCGGCGGCCGTGGCCGCAGCGGCGGCGTGCTCCTCGTCTTCGAGTCAGGGACAAGACACGGTACGCGCGGGGGCGTCGCCGGTGGCCCCGGCGCCTGGGGCGCGGTCGACGACCCTTACCGTTCCGGCCAGCCAGAACGGCGGAGCGCTGTCGACGCCGCGCACGCTGACCGTGCCAGCCGGCTGGACAATCCGCGTGTGGGCACGCGTACCCGACGCCCGGATGGAGGCTTGGACACCGGAAGGGAACCTGCTGGTCAGCAGCCCTGGTGGCGGCATCGTCTACGAGCTGCGGCCGTCCGCGACGGGCACCGCGACCGTGACGACCCTGCTGTCCCACCTGACCTCCCCGCAGGGCCTGGCGTTCGCCAGGCTTGACGGCAGCTGGGTGCTGTACGTGGCGGAGTCGGACCAGATCGACCGGTACCCGTGGGGGTCCGGCGGGATCAGCGGTCCCCGCACGGTCATCGCGGGAGGACTGCCGGATCTCGATTCTGATGGGGACGACGTACACCGGGCGAAGGACGTGACGGTTGCCGGAGACGGGACTGTCTACTTCAACGTGGGCAGCTCGTCGAACGCCAACCCTGACGACCGGACGATGTCGCCGCAGCGCGCGGTGATCATGGCCGTGCGGCCCGACGGTTCGGACCTGCGGGTCGTGGAGCGGGGAGTGCGCAACGGCGAGGGCCTGGCGGTGGCGCCGGACGGCTCTGTCTGGACAGCGGTGAACGAGCGGGACAACATCCCCTACCCGTCGCACACCGCCTACGCGACGTACAGCGACGCCTTCGGCCAGGTCATCCAGGCGTACGTCAACAACCATCCGCCAGACGAAGTGGTGCCCGTCACGGCCGGCCGGGACCTGGGCTGGCCGTACTGCGACCCGGACCAGGACGACAGCAAGCCGGCGGGGTCACTGGCCGATGTTCCGCTGGTGGCTAACGCGGTCACCAACCCGGGCGGGCGGGCGCTGGACTGCGCGGCGCTGGCGCCAATCGAGGTCGGGCTTCCCGCGCACAGCGCACCGCTGGGCATCACGTTCCTCGAAGGCAGCAAGGTTCCGGCGCCATGGTCGGGAGGTGCCGTTGTCGCCGTGCACGGGTCCTGGGACCGGCATCCGCCGCAGGCACCCGCGGTGCTGTGGCTGGCGTGGAACGCCTCGAAGGACGACCTGGAGCCTGCGGTCGCGCTGGTCAGCGGGTTCGAGGACGCCGACGGCAGCTTCTGGGGACGGCCCGTGGACGCGGTACCCGGGTCAGACGGCGCACTGTATGTGAGCGACGATTCCGCCGGCGCGATCTACCGGTTGGTTCCCGCGAGCTCCTAGTAGTCCGAGGGGTTGTCGTCGACGTCCGGAGGGTTGTTCTCGATGTCCGGGGGGTTGTTCTCGATGTCGGCGAGGCACTCACGTGCCTCGGCTTCGTCGGCGCGCGGGACTAGCACCTGAACCCCCTGGAGTTGCAGCTCCGGCTGCCATCCTCCGGCGTCATGCGCTGACGTCGCTGCTCGCAAGCCGCCGCTGCGCAGCATGCCGACGATCAGCTCCGCCTCCGCGCGAGTGGTTACGGCCACGCACACCGACTCACTCTCGTCCTCGAACGCCGTGCCGGGGAAGTTCGGTTGCTTGCGTCTCATGTCTCCGCCTATGGCACCAGGACGGTGCGCTCGCCGGGTCGCTCTTCGCGCGTCCAGGCCTCTTCCACATCTGCCAGTGGCATCGTATTCGCTTTGACCGCGATCGCACCGTTGCTGATCGCGTCGACCAGCGACGGCAGTTCGGCCAGGTAGTCCGCTGGGCCGACGGAACCCTGGCCGCTGCCCTGCAGGCGCAGGTTGGCCGATCGCAGGGCGACCGAAGGCAGTTCGATCGCCGGGCCGGCGACCGCGCCGATCTGGATCCAGTTCAGCGCGCGGCCGCGGTCGGACCGCGCGGTGAGCAGGGCCATGATCGCCTGCTGGGCGGGCTTGCCCCAGAGGTAGTCGATGACGATGTCGGTGTCGGCGGCAGCGGCGGCGAGCGCCTTGCCGGTCGCGTCACTGTCGTCGGTTAGCTGGACGATGTCGTCGGCACCGACTGCCGTAAGCGCCTGAAGCCGGCCAGGGTCGCGTCCGGCGCCGACCACGTGCCCGGCGCCGAGCAGCCTGGCCACCTGGACGGCCATCGCTCCCGCGTTGCCCGTCGCGCCGAGGATGAGCACGCTGTGTCCCCGCTCGAGCGGAACGCGGCGGCGGAGGGCGACCCACGACGACATCGCCGGGTTCATCGCGGCGGCGACCTTCGCGACATCGGCGTTGCCGGGCAGCGCGATCGAGCGGCGCGGGCCGGCCAGCGCCTTGTCCGCCATCGTGCCGATCACGTCGTCGGCCGCCACGAAATAGACCCGGCTGCCGTCGGGCCGCTGCCCGACGGCGTCGATGCCGGGGATCATCGGCAATGTGCCGGTACTGGTGTAGTGCGCGCCGGCGGCGCCCGACCGGACACGCGGGTGCAGGCCGACGGCGAGGACGTCGACAAGCGCTTCTTCCGCGCTGCGCGGGCGCGGGACCTCGAACCGCTGGTAGTGCGGCGGCTCCGCGAACGATGTGACGACGGCCGCGTTCATCATGGCCATAGTGGCACCTCCCTTTGTCTGCCGCGATTTAGTTTGTGACACGTACCAAATTTAGTTTGTGGCACGTACTAAATCAAGTAGACTGCGGGCATGGCTTCTGGTCAGCAGCTGAGCCCCGCCGACGGGCTGGCTCAGCTCTCCTTCGTGGTTCAGGGCATGCTCGAGCACCGGGCCGCGGAGCACGGTCTCTCGATCATCCAGGCGCGCCTGCTTGGGGTACTGCGCGACCGCACCCCGACCATGAACGACCTAGCGCGGCTGCTGGGACTCGACAAGTCCAGCGTCACGGGCCTGGTCGATCGCGCTGAGCGACGCGGCTTGGTCATGCGCGTTCCGTCGACCACGGACCGGCGGGCCACGCTGGTCAGCCTCACCGACGACGGCCGGGCGCTCGTGTCTCAGGCCGCGGCCTGCTTCGAGGCCGACGTGCTGACGATGCTCGAGCGCCTGCCGGCGCGGGATCGCGGCGCGCTGTCCAGGCTGGTGAGCCGACTGCTCGCCGCGCATGCGGCCGAACAGGGAATCGACCTGTTTCCGGCCGCCGACGTGGCTAACTGAACTTGTCGCGAAGCTGGCGGCGGGAGTCGATGGCCAGTTTCCTGAACACCTTCTTGAGGTGGTACTCCACGGTGTTCGCGGTAATGAACAGGCGGTTCGCGATCTCCTGGTTCGTGTAGCCGGCGGCGGCCATCGAGGCGATCTGGGACTCGCGGGCGGTCAGCGCGGGGTTCCGGGGCCGGGGTGCCGCTGTGGTCACGCCCGCGGCCTGGAGTTCGGCCTGGGTTCGTTCGGCGAACGGGGTGGCGCTCATCGCGGTGAAGAGGGTGAGTGCCTCTTCCAGATGGGGCCTGGCGTCGGACGGGCGCTGGTGGCGGCGCAGCCATTCGCCGTAGAGCAGGTGGGCGCGGGCCAGGTCCGCGGTGGCGGTCGTGCGGCCGAGGAGGTCGATGGCCTTCTCGTAGCGCTCGGCGGCTTCTTCCTGAGGGGCCAGCAGGGCGGCGGAACGGGCGAGCAGGCCCTGGGCCCAGCCGGTGCCGCTGGCGGCGGCGTAGCGCTCAAGGTCGATAAGGGCGGCTTCGGCTTCGGCCGCGCGGCCCGTGCGGAGGCCTGCTTCGACGATGGCGGGGAGCGCCTCGGCGGTCAGGCCGATCGTGTCCTGCTGGCGCATCGCGGTGGCCGCCTGGTAGGCCTCGGGATATTCGCCGTAGCCGAGGTGCAGGGTGATCTCGGCCGCGAACCCGACCCGGATCATGTCGCCGCTGCCTCGCGTGGCCGCGACGGCCTGCCCGTTCGCGAAGGCGCGGCGCAGCGCCTTCCTGTCGCCGCGGTAAGCGAGGACGCGCACCGCGGAAAAGCTGGCCAGCTGGCCGGCGGTCCAGCCCAGGGCGCGGGCTAGCTCCCGGCCCTCGGCGGTCTGCTGGTCGGCCAGGGCCAGCTGGCCGCGGGCGGCGTTGGAGATCGAGCCGCCGATCAGGCACAGGGTCAGCGGGCGCATCGCTCCGGTCCGGCG
>NZ_JBARCR010000969.1:0-1639 GCF_049794275.1 Trebonia sp. | reverse complement strand
GAGCAGGCCATCGAGCTGGCCGGCAAGGCGGCCGAGGCGGCCGAGCAGGCGGAGGAAGCCGCCGACGCAGCCGGGGAACTGGCCGGCGACATCGGCGAGGACGAAGACGAACACGAACACGAACACGACGGCCCGGGCGGCTGGCACCACCGGCCGCATCCGCCGCATCCCCCGCACCCGCCGCATCCCCCGCATGCGCCGCACCACGGTCAGCACGGGCCGGGCGATCACCGGGAGTGGCGGGATCCCGCCGAGCGGCTGCAGGACCGGGTCGAGCAGGTCGTCCAGCGGTTCGAGATGATGCGAGACCGGGCCGACCAGCTGATCCGCGCGGCGGAGCGGATCTTCCCGCCGGGGCGTTCGGAGACCACGCACAAGGAACGCGAGGTTACCGAGTCCGACTGAGGCGAGGCTTCCGCGGTCGTCAGTGGCCGCGGAAGGCTTCGGCCAGCCACCACGACGGCTCGCCGCGGGTCACCTTCGCGTCCACGACCATCGGGCGGTCACGCGGCCCGGCCAGCCAGGCCGCGACCGCGTCCAGGTCCCCCAGGGCGCGGACGGTGACCGCTGCGCAGCCGAAGCCGCGGCCGATGCCGGCGATGTCGGCCGGCGGGAACGTGACGTGGTCGAGCGGGTAGCCGTCCGGGCCGAAGTGGTGCACTTCCGCGCCGTAGGCCTCGTCGTCGTACACGACGACGAGGAGGTCGAGGCCGAGGCGGACCGCGGTCTCCAGGTCGGCGACGCTCATCAGCAGGCCGCCGTCGCCGAGCGCGGCCACGGTCAGCCGGTCCTGGCGGGCGACGGCGGCGCCGATCGCGGTCGCGAGCCCCAGGCCGATCGACTGGAAGGCCTGGGTGAAGACGAAGCCGTCGGCGCCGGGGACGTCGAGGTACATGGCCGGATAGCCCATGAAGTTGCCCGAGTCGACCGCGACCGTCCGCTGCGCGGGCAGCATGTCGTCGAGTGCGATGGACAGCGTGCGCGGGTCGATACGGCCTTGTTCGTGCGCCTCTTCATAGGGCACGTCGCGCCAGCGGCCCTCGCGGGCGAGGCGGCCGGCGATTTCCGCGGACCGGTAGCCCCGCGGCCACTCCCCCGGCGGCGGCGGTCCGCCGACGCGCCGGTCCAGCTCCTCGTGAACCGCCCTGGCCGTCGCCGCCGTGTCGCCGGTGACGCCGAGGTCGATCCGGTGGTGCGCGCCGAGCGCGTCAGGGTCGAGGTCGACCTGGACCACGGTCGTGTTGTCGCCGACGAGCGTGCCGTGCCGCAGCGTCCACATGTTCAGCGCGCAGCCCCAGCCGACCAGCAGGTCGGCGTCCTTGATCAGGTCGGCCGCGACCGGGGTGGCGAAGCCGCCGCTGACGTCGAGACTGAACGGCGCGTCGCGGAACAAGCCGCGAGAGACGGCGGAGGTGGCTAGAAGAGCCCCCGTACGTTCGGACAAATGCTTTATTTCTTTTCCCGCATTTCTAGCGCCCCGGCCGGCGAGAAAGACCGGCCTGCGGGCGGCGGTCAGGGCGTCGGCGAGCGCGGCGACCGCCTCGCTGGCCGGTGCGGGGAGCGTGGCTGGCGGCACGGCGGGCAAGGTGAACGGCGACGCGGCCGCGGCCTGCACGTCGAGCGGCATGCTGAGCAGCAC
>NZ_JBARCR010000968.1:0-1776 GCF_049794275.1 Trebonia sp. | reverse complement strand
GTACAGCAATATGCCGATGATGACCGGGGCGGCGATCGCGCCGAGCACTCTGGTGTCGAACTGCTGGCTCGACGCCGAGGTGGTCATCGCGCCCGGGGGCATGTGCGGGCCCCAGACTATGTACACGAGCAAGGAGCCGACGACACTGAGGACCACCCAGATGACGAGCAGCCACAGCCCGTCCCTGCGGCCACCCGTGCTCCCGGCCGGTACCGGGTTCGATGCCTCTGCGGCCATCAGGCCTGCACCTCCATCTGACCCATCATGTAACCCGGCGTGCCCATCGGGCCGCCGTTGCCGTCCACGTAGCCGCCACCGCAGGGCACGAAGCACTGCCAGCGGAAGGTGCCGCCGTCCTTCGGCGTCCGGAAGCTGAACGTGACCACCGAGTGCGGCGCGAGCGCCTGGTCGTCCGTATTAGCCACGCACGGCGACGTGCCGCACAGGGCGTTGTTTTCCGCCACCGTGGGCGGTGAGGCGACAGGCACGTTCAGCCCGAGGCCGGGTATCGCGAACGTGTGCTGCACCGAACAGTTGGCCCACGAGTCCAACGTCGACACCGGGACGACCGGCCCGTACTTCTTGCCGTTAAATATCGAGACGTCTGCCACGTTCTTCTGCCCGGACTGGGTGAACGTGCCGGTGACGTGGCCCCAGTACGGGTTGCGCAGCGGCGTGCAGCCGTCGTAACCCAGGATGGTGATGTTCACCTGCGTGTCCGCCGGGACCTTGAAGTACGTGGTGTGCACGAACTGGCCGGTCGAAGGGTTCTTGATGAAGTACGACACCCAGTCCGGCTTGTCGGTCACCGTCGTCTGCGGGGTGGTCATCAGCGTGACGTTCACCTGGCCGTTGCTCGCGACCGAGGTGTAGTCCATAGTCGGAGGCTGCGAGCCGATGTAATGCAACGCGACGAAAATCCCGCCCGCGACAACCGCTAGGAAAGCGATCACCAAGGTCGTCACGCGAGCCGGTAGAGACACCGGTTACCACCTCGTTTCTGCACAACGAGCGATGCACACGGTTGCACCCAACTGAGCGAGCAGCGGTAGCGGCGTCCTCGCAGGTCCCCCGGATCGGGTGAACTCGCGGGTCGAGTCGGCCGCAGGCGGCACTCGCAGGCAGGCTTGCCCACTTACGACCCGATCGTGACGGTCCGGTGAACACGCACGCAACAGGCGAACGCCTGAATGACAAAATTGTCATGCGCGCTGGCCGGGCCGGCCCGGCTGGGCTATGGCGGCAAGCTGGGCGTTTGGCCCATAATCTGCTTGCTAAGGGTTGCAATCGTTTGTGTGACAGTGCTGTAACAGATCAGGAGTGCACGCCGATCGCCTGTTGACCTGGAATAAGCACACAGAGACCATCAAGAGGACACTGACAGGGCGGATGGGAGGACATTGGCGCATCTCGGACGCATCCTGATCGTCGATGACGAGCCGAAGATCCGCTCGTTCATCGGCCGGGCGCTTGCTGCCACGGGGTATGCGACCGAGTTCGCTGACAGCGGCGCCGAGGGATTGCGCCGTGCCCTGGCCACCCGCTACGACCTGGTCATCCTGGACCTCGTCATGCCCGATCTCGACGGGCGCCAGGTGCTCGGCCGGCTGCTCGCCGCCCGCCCCGGCCAGGCCGTGATCGTGCTGTCCTGCGTGGCCGACGTGGCGGCGAAGGTCGACTGCCTGGAGCGCGGCGCCCAGGACTACCTGACCAAGCCGTTCTCGCTCGCCGAGCTGCTCGCCAGGGTGCGGGTCCGGCTGCGCGGCGAGCCGCACG
>NZ_JBARCR010000967.1:0-5042 GCF_049794275.1 Trebonia sp. | reverse complement strand
GGAGACGGCCAGGCGTGCGCTCGGCGCCGCGGCGTTCGACGGCGCGTACTCCCGCGGCCGCGGGCTTGACCGCGAATCAGCCATCGAATTGGCGGAACGGGCCCTAGCCGCCGTCTAGGGCCCGTTCTTACGCGCGGCGGCGGTAGGCGCGGACCGCGAGCGGCGCGAACACCACGAAGATGCCGAGCGCCCACAGCAGCGAGCGGATCACGACGGCCGCCGCCGGCCCGCCGGTGAGCAGCGCGCGCTCCGCCTCGGTCAGGTAGGTGACGGGGTTGACCTTCACGAACGCCTGCAGCCAGCCCGGCATCTTCGCCTCATCGGTGAGGATGTTGCTGCCGAAGATCAGCGGGAACATGACCAGGAAGCCCCACCACTGCACCGCTTGCGCCGACTTCACCAGCATGCCGATGAGGGCGGACACCCAGCACATGGCGAGCGCGAACACCACCAGCAGCAGGCAGGCCATGATGGCGGCCAGCGGGGTGGTCAAGATGCGGAACCCGAGGATGAAGCCGAAACCGAGCGTCACGGCGATCGAGATCAGGTAGCGCACGTTGTCGCCGAGGATCGCGCCGGCCAGCGGCGCCGAGCGGGCGATCGGCAGGGCGCGGAACCGGTCGAACACGCCGGTGGCGACGTCCTGGCTCAGCATCATGCCGGTGCCGAGGGTGGCGAACGTCACCGACAGCACCATGATGCCCGGCAGCGAGTACTCCAGGTACTGGTGCGTGCTGCCGGCGAGCTGCCCGCCGAACACGTAGGTGAACAGGACCAGGTACATGATCGGCTGCAGCAGCAGCCCGAACATGTCCTCCGGGTTCGTCCGGATCTTCAGCACGCTCCGCCAGGTCAGCGTGAGCGAGTTCCGCAGGCCGGTCACCGGGCTGAGCCGCTTGGCGGGAACCAAAGGAAAACTAGTCATTGCGCACTCCTGCTCAGTTTCTGCTGCCGCCGGCCCGCGGGGACGTCCGTCTCCTCGGGTGCGGTCTCTTCGGCCCGGTGACCAGTCAGGGCCAGGAACACCTCGTCGAGGCTGGCCTTGCGCAGCGCGAACTCGGCGAGCTCGATGCCCCTGTCGTCGAGCTCGCGGACGATCTCAGGCAGCTGCCTGCCGTCGTCAACCTGGGCGGTGACGCGTCCGGACTCTGGGCTGACCACGGGCTCCCCGTTCAGCAGCGCTGACAGCACCGCCGCTACCGCCGCGACGTCCGCCCGGCTGGCCGGGGTGACCTCGAGCACCTGCCGCCCGGCCCCCGCCTTGAGCTCGTCAGGCGTGCCGGTCGCGATGACCCGTCCCTGGTCGATGACCACGATGTCGTGCGCGAGATGGTCGGCCTCGTCCAGGTACTGGGTAGTGAGCAGCACGGCCGTGCCGTCGGTGACCAGTTCCCTGATCATCGCCCACACCTCGTTCCTGCTGTACGGGTCGAGGCCGGTCGT
This sequence comes from Trebonia sp., assembly GCF_049794275.1. Taxonomy (NCBI): domain Bacteria; kingdom Bacillati; phylum Actinomycetota; class Actinomycetes; order Streptosporangiales; family Treboniaceae; genus Trebonia; species Trebonia sp. Next base: position 3,599 of record NZ_JBARCR010000967.1, on the reverse strand, counting down.
CGGCTCGTCCAGGTACAGCACCCGGGGCCGCCCGACGAGGCTGGCGGCCAGGTCGAGGCGCCGCCGCATCCCGCCGGAGTACGTCTTCGCCGGCCGCCCGGCCGCGTCGGTGAGCTCGAACCTGGCGAGCAGCCCGGCTGCGCGGGCCCGCGACTCGGCGCGGGACATGCCCAGCAGCCGGCCGATCATGACGAGGTTGTTGGTCCCGGACAGGCCCTCGTCCACGGACGCGTACTGGCCGGTGAGCCCGGTCAGCTGGCGCACCTGGTAGGCGTCGCGCACGACGTCGTACCCGCAGACGCGGGCCTCGCCCTCGTCGGGCCGCAGCAGCGTGGCGAGTATCCGGACCGCCGTGGTCTTGCCCGCGCCGTTCGGGCCGAGCAGGCCGAGGACGCTGCCCGCGCGGGCCGTCAGGTCCACGCCGGCCAGCGCGGTGGTCTTGCCGAACCGCTTAACCAGCCCGCGGGCTTCGACGGCGTTGAGTTCTTCTCGCATGGTGCCATCGTGGTCCGGGCCGCTGCCAGCCCCCGCACGAATGACTGTCAGCCCGCACAGGTGCCTGTCAGGCCGTCGCGGGAAGCTACAATGCGGCGCAGCGATTCATTCGGATCGCAGTTGTCTCCGGGAGGTCGTGCGGTGGCGGATAGCAATATGGCCTGGGCCAGGCTGGACCCCGCCCACGTGCCGCCGGAAATCGACACGACCAAGCCCAGCGTGGCGCGGGTCTACGACGCCATCCTCGGCGGCAAGGACAACTTCGCCGTGGATCGCGCGGTCGCCGGGTTGTCGGTCAAGGCGATGGGGGACAGCGGCAGCGGCGCGCGGCTCAACCGGGCGATGCTCGGCCGCTCCGTCCGGTTCATGGCCGCTCTCGGCATCAGCCAGTTCCTCGACCTGGGCTCCGGCCTGCCGACCGTGCAGAACACGCACCAGATCGCCCAGAGCGTCAACCCGGCGGCGCGCGTGGTGTACGTGGACAACGACCCCAGCGTGTCACTGCACGGCCAGGCGCTGCTCGCGGGTGACGCCGCGACCGCCGTGGTCCTCGCGGACGTCATGGAGCCGGACAAGCTGCTGGGCCTGCCGGAGGTCACCGGCCTGATCGATTTCACCCAGCCGGTCGGCCTGATCATGAACGCCGTGATCCACCACATGCTCGACGAGGAGGACCCGTACGGCGTCGTCGCCGCCTACAAGGACGCGGTGGTCCCCGGCAGCTACATGCAGATCACCCACTTCTGCGACGCCGCCCCCGAGGCCGCGGCCAGCGTGCGGGTGCTGCGGGAAAACCTCGGGCGCGGGCAGATCCGCAGCCGCGAGGAGATCAAGCGGTTCTTCGACGGCTGGGAGATCGTCGCGCCAGGGCTTGTCTTCCTGTCGGAGTGGCGGCCCGACGAGCCGGTGACGCTGCCACTCGACCTGGGCAGCCTCTTCATGCTGGCCGGCGTGGCCCGCAAGCCCTAGCGTCCCTCGGCGGCGTACCGGGACGGCGGCACCCCGAGCGTGGCGGTGAAGTCCCTGGTCAGATGAGCCTGGTCGGCGTAGCCGAGGTCGGTGGCCAGCGCGGCCCAGTCGACGTTCCCGCCCGCGTCGGCGCACAGCGCGGCCTCGTGCAGCCGGGCGCGCCGCATCACCCACTTGGGCGAGACGCCGACGTACTCGGCGAACAGCCGCTGCAGCCTGCGTTCCGGTAGGCCGAACACGTCCGCGAGCGACGCCACCCGGCGCAGCTCCGGGTCTGCGGTGATCCGGTCCACGATGGCGGCCACCTGGTCGATGACCGGATCGGGCCGCGGCCCTGCGCCGCGCAGCAGGCCGGCCCCGGCCGCGATCATGGCCTCGTCGGACGAGGCGGCGGCGAGCACCGCGGTACAGGCCCTGTCCGCCGTGGGTCCGAAGATGTCGCCGGCTGGCACCACGAGGTCGTTCAGAGTGGAGATTTTTCCCGCGGAGTAAAAGGGCCGGAAGCCGCCTGGCCGGAAGCGGATGCCGAGGACCGCGCCGGCCCCGGAGATCTTCCTGGTGAAAACGCGCCGGTCGATGCCGTACACGGCGGGGCCAGCGGCCTCGAACGCGAGGTTCACGTTCGGGTGCGGCAGGATCGCCTGTTCGTGCGCGGGCTCGCCGCGCAGGTCCCAGCGGACCACCCAGCAGAAGTCGACGAACGGCGCCAGGTCCTCCGGCGGCCGGTGCCTGTTCAGGCTGAACCGGGTCGCGGCGGTCCCCGGGTGCAGCACCCCGGCGCCGAGTGAACGGGCGGAAGCGGTCACGAGCCCCAGCGTAGCTGTCGCGTTTCTTCAAGACGCCCAGGCAGGTCCGCGGCTAGCGTCGTGACTTATGAACCTGCATCCTGAGCTCACCGACGCGGCCGACGCGGGGGCCCAAGTCGTCGCCGGCGTCCGGCCCGGCCAGTTCGGCGACTCCACCCCGGACACCGAATGGGACGTGCGGACGCTGCTCAACCACCTCCTGCTGTGGACCGCGTACAACTTCGAGCGGCGCGCGCACGGCGAGATGGTGCCCGAAGAGATGATGACCCGCGACTTCGCCGCCGAACCCGACTTCGCCGCCGCCTACCGCGCGCAGCTCGACCGCGCGCTCGACGCCTGGGCCGACCCGGCGGTCTGGGAGAAGGACCTGAACGTGATGGGATCGGCGACCCCGGCCGCCGACGTCGGCGCGATGATGCTCGCCGAACTCGTGCTGCACGGCTGGGACCTGGCGGCCGCGACGGGACAGTCCTACACCGTCTCTGACCGCGCCGCCGCGGCGGCGCTGGCGGCGGTGGAGGCGAACGCGGAGATGTTCCGGCAGTACAAGGGGTTCGCCGAGCCGGTTTCCCTGCCGGACGACGCGGCGGCGCTCGACCGCGCGCTCGCGCTGTCCGGGCGCGACCCGGACTGGACGCCGTCCCGGTAGCGAGAGGCTAGAGCGCGGCGACGGCCGGCGCGTTCGCGATCTGGGCCGTCAGGCTGAGCACCCGCCTGGCGCCCTCGGTGACCTCGTTGCGCATGGTGAAGACGCTGATGAGGTGCTGTCCGCCGAGGTCCGGCGCTGGCTCGCGGACGAGCGGCCACGGGTGGGTGATCTCGGCGATCTTGGCCTTCATCGCGTCGAGCCGCAGCCCGGCCTCGGCGACCACCCACTGGTCGAGCGGATGCCCCTCAGGCCACCCGGTCGCCGCGTCGGCGATCGGGGGGACCATCGCCGCGTCGGTGACCGCGGCGACCCCGGCGACCGCCTCGTTGAACGCCCGGCGCGCGTCGGAGTACTCGACGCTGGCCAGGATGGAGTGCCCCCAGCCGACCGCGCTGGTGGTGAAGACGTCCCCTGGCGCGCCGGCGGGCTGTACCCGGGCCACCCGGAACGCGGGCGTACATCGCGAGCCCCGGCCTGCGAACGCGAGCACGGCATCAGGCCCCGCGGCTCTCGCAGTCATGCTGCCCCCGACGGAACCCGGCGCCCCCGCCACGGGCGCCGGGTTCGCCACGGGCGCGGGATTCACCGGGTACACCGCGTGTACCGCGTGCACGGCTACCCAGTCCCAGGCCGGCGTCACCGAGGACAGCACCGTCGTGTCGCGGAACCGGTACCCGCTC
>NZ_JBARCR010000966.1:0-2907 GCF_049794275.1 Trebonia sp. | reverse complement strand
ATGGTCAGCGGGCACCGCTGCGTGCCCTCGGCGATGAGCTTGGTAATCCGCGGCCGCGGCACCGCCCAGTCCGGCACATCTGGCACGGTGATCTTGGCTGCCAGAATGGGGATTTTAGCGGAAACTGTCGGCCGTCTGGCGGGAGCCGCCGCCTGCCCGGAAACATCTGCCGCCATCGGGACCCCTCCTTCCCCGCCAGCGGCCTGATGGCCGCTGGCCACGGGAGGCCACACGTCGCGATACCGCCACGCCGGGCCGCCGTTCAGGGCGTCTCGCCCCCATCCACCACCAAACGCCAGCCAGCCAGGCTAAACATCATGCCATCGGCATTAAAAATCCCCATTGGCACGAATTTCCGGATTCTCGGCTGCTCAAGCTCGTGCGACCCGGGAAGTCCGTACCGGGCGTCCAGGCCTCGCGGGTGCATACGGGCGACCGTCTCGCCGCACGACAGCCCAGCTCCAACATGTAGGTAGCCCGAGCTCCTTCCCGCCAGGAGAGACCGGCCTAACCGTCTAGGAGCCCCAGTTCGCGGGATCGGGTGACCGCCTGGTGGCGGGAGGAGACACCCAGCTTCCGGTAGATCGACATCGCCTGCGACTTGACAGTGTGAGGTGATACAAACCGCTCGCCGGCGATCTCCGGGAACGACATGTGGGTGGCCAGTAGTGGAAGCAGCCGCAGTTCGGCGGCGGTCAGGGTGGATGCTCTGGGGCCGCCCGAACCGCGTTCCCTGGACAGTCGGGCCCGCAGCTCGTCGGCCTCGTCGACCAGGACTCCCATCTTGGGCCGCCGCTTGAGCAGCTCGTCGACTTCCCGCATGAGCGTCCTCGCCCCGGCCAGGTCGGAGATGGCGACGTGGACACGGATAAGCTCGATCCGGAACTGGATAGACAGGTGCGGAATCGCGTAGGTCAGCACGGGCCGCAGCTCGTGAGCACTGAGGAGCTCCCGCCGCGCCGCCGCGATGTCTCCCCGGTGCACGGCGACGCGGGCTTGCACCGCGCAGAGCAGAGCGTCCTTCTCGATCCCGGCCCGCTGTAGAACCGAGCGTGCCTGGCTGGCCAGGGCCTCTGCCTGGTCCCATCGATGGCGGTCCATCGCCACCAGCGCCCGCTGGGAGAGCGCACTCACTAGGACATCGGGAGCGCCGCGGTCCCCGATCCTGACGGCCTCTTCGAGGAACGCGTCGCCGCCGTCGAGGTCACCGCAAAGGACTCGCGCGATTCCCTGGGCGGTCGGGACGGTCGGCGGCGACTTGCCCACCGCCGCGAACCTGTGCACGGCCTCGTCGGCGTCGGCGCGCATCTGCTCGACCCCGTCGCGGCACAGCGTATACCGCAGCATGATCGCCCGCGGCTCACCGGCGGGGTCAGCGGGCCGCGAAGCGTCCTGGTCCAGCCGATCGACCGCATCGGCCCACCGCTCGGCCTCGGCCGGGCGTCCCGACGCCGCGGCGAGGATCGAGGCGAATACGGCAGCTGTCAGGTGTCCCTCTATCCCGCCCCGGTCGTCCAGCCACCGCAACCATCGCTGAAGCGTCGTGATCCGGGCTTGGTTGTAGGTCGGAACACAGAGCCCATCGATCAGGCGGGCGGCCGCCTCGACGTCCCCCGCGGCCATGGAATACTCCAGCGCATCCTCGGGCAGGTCGTGGCGCTGGCACCAGCCGGCGGCGCGGCGCCGCAGTTCCGGAACCAGGCCGGGCTCCACGCGTTCGAGCTCGGCGCGCAGCATGTCCCGGAACAGGTGATGGTAGCGGTACCACTGCCCCCGCCGGTCCAGCGGCACCAGCAGCAGGTTCGAGCTGGCCAGCTCGGCCAGGACCGCGCCGGCTCCGGGCAGGTCCAGCACCGCCTCGCACAGCGGCCCGGACATCCGCTCCAGCACCGCGGTCCTAGTCAGGAACGCCCGCTGCCGCCGGGAGATCCTGGCCAGGAACTCCGACTCGACGTATTCGCTGATGAACCGGTCGTCCCCGCCGAACGAGGCCGCCATGCCCGGCAGCGAGCCGCCTTCCCTGAGGTAGAGCGCCGCCAGGTACAACCCGGCGGCCCACCCCTCGGTCCGCCGGTGCAGCTCGGCCAGCTCATCCTCGCCCAGCCTCACCTCGGCAGCGCGCAGCAGCCCGAATGCCTCCTGGCTGGTGAGCGACAGGTCACCGGGGCCGATTTCCAGGATCTGGCCGGCCGCGCGCAGCCGCGCGGTGCGCACCGGCGGCTGGTCCCGGCCGGCGAAGACCAGCCGCGACCCGAGCGGCACGTGACTGGCCAGCACCGACAACGCGGCCTGGCCCTCCTGGTTGTGCAGTAGGTGCACGTCATCCAGGACCAGCGTCACCGGCGAGGTGAACGACGCGAAGGCATTGCTGAGCCGTGGCACCACCGAGCCGGGCACCGAACTGGACCGCGAGGACAGCGCGTCGAACACCCGCTGCCCCACCGGCTCCACCGCGTCCAGCGCCTCCGCGACATAGGCCAGCAAGACCTTCGGGTCGTTGTCCGCCTCGTCCATCGACAGCCAGGCAAACGCCCGATCGTCGGCCTCGGCCCACTGCGACAACAACGTCGTCTTCCCGTAACCCGCCGGCGCGACTACGGACACGATCGGATGGGAATTATCTTTCGCCAGTCGTTCGATCAGTGACGACCGGCGGATGGTCCCCGGCCGCGCCAAGGGACGCATGAGCTTCGCCGCGACAAGGTCGTATGCCGCCCCGCCGATGCGGCCAGGCCGGTCTACCCGCTCACGCACATCGCTATTAGTCATGTCCGTCATGCCGCGAGAATCTGGCCCTCCCATGATTTCCCGAAGCCTCGTAACAGGTCAAGTGCGTAATTGCGTCTGGGACAGGGCTGGCTGAGATGACGGGGCGCGGGGCTCGTATCGTGGGTCCGGGGAGGTGGC
>NZ_JBARCR010000965.1:0-4300 GCF_049794275.1 Trebonia sp. | reverse complement strand
GACTCGGATCGCCGCTGATCGGCGAGATGCCGCCGTCGTCGGACGTGGCCCGGGCCGGGGCCGCCGCCGCGGCCGGGTTCGCTCCGGGGATACTCGCGCCGGCCGAGGTACTCGTCATCGGGCCCGGCGCCGGGTCGCAGACCGCGGCGGGTAACCGCCTGGAGGCCGCGCTGCGCCGGCAGCCGGGCGTGGCCACTGTTGTCGGGCCAGCTGCTCTCCCCGCCTCCGTACCGTCACCCAACCCGATGGTCGCCAGGGACGGGCGAGCGATCCGTTTCGCGCTCGTGTACGACACCGATCCGCTGAACGCCACGGCGATCGGGCAGGTGCGGATGCTGGCGGCGCGGCTGCCGGCGCTGGGCAGGGCGGCAGGCCTGCGCGGCGTCCGCTACGAGGTCGGCGGGCAGACCGCGCTGACCAGCGACGCCATCACCTCGACGGCGTCGGATCTATGGCGCGTCGGACTCGCGATCCTCCTCGTGACACTGCTGCTCCTGATGGTGTTCCTGCGCGCCCTGCTGGCACCGGTCTACCTGCTGGCGGCCAGCGTGCTGGCGGTGCTCGCCACGCTCGGGCTGACCGTCGTCATCTGCGACGCGGTCCTCGGGTCGCCGGACCTCGTCTACTTCGTGCCGTTCGCGGCCGGAGTGCTGCTGGTCTCGCTCGGATCGGATTACAACGTGTTCGTGGTCGGGCGGATCTGGGAGGAAGCACGGGCACTGCCGACGCAGGACGCGGTGGCCGTCGCGGCTCCGCGTGCCTCGCGGGCGATCACCACCGCGGGCGTCGCGCTGGCCGCTTCTTTCGGGCTGCTCGCGCTGATACCGCTGGAACAGTTCCGGCAGCTGGCGATCATCATGGCCGTCGGGGTCATGCTGGATTCCGTCGTCGTCCGGTCGTTCCTTGTGCCGGCCCTGGTGGCACTGACCGGCCGTTTCGGGATGTGGCCCGGTCATCAGCGGGTCCGCGTGGCCGCCCGGAGGCCGTCCGAGTTGTCGGACGCGAGCCGCTAGCAGAGCTGGTTAGCGTCGTCGCGCCGGTAACGATGGCTGCCACTGAGTGGGCGACCAGTCTCCCTGCGGGTCCGTGGTCTGCCCCACTTCGATCAGGTAGCCGTCGGGATCGCGGACGTAGCAGCGGGTCTCGTACTGGTGCCGTTTCGGCGGCGTCAGGAACTGCGCGCCGCGGGCGCTCCATTCGGCGTACACGGCCTCGATGTCTTTGACCCGGAAGTTGAGGAAGCTGCTGATCCGGTCCGGATCGGGAGGCGTCTCCAGGGTGACCGTCGGCTTGTCGTCGGTCGGCCCTCCGCCGGTATTGATGACGATCCAGGTGTTGGCGAGCGCGACAACGGTCGGCGTTCCGGAGAAGAGCAGCCGGCCGCCGAGTACTTCGGTGTAGAAGCGCTGAGAGCGCTCGACGTCGTCCGAGACGATGAAGTAGCCCAGCAGAATTCCCTCCGGGGGCGGCGGGAGCTCGGCCATCTGGTACCTCCACTGGTTGGGTCCCACGCCTCGCTTACGACGGGAGCTGCGGCCGATATTACTCGTCGCGCCCGCTTGGCCACCCAGTTCGGTATTAGCGTGCAGTTGTGCTGATTGCAGAGATGCTGCTGCTCACCGCGCTGAATGACAAGGGGAACGTTCCCGTCGGGAGCGGCGCCCTCATCCAGGTCGGCTTGACCGGCGCGCTGTTGGCCGATCTGGCCATTGACGGCCGGCTGGCGGTCGCGGAAGACGGGACAGTACGGGCCGGAGATACCAGGCCCGGCGACGAACTGCTTGCTGATGTCTACGATGCGGTGCGGGAGCATCTGCAGGGCAGGAACGTGAGGCAGGTCATCGGGGGTCTGAGTCATCACATCGGCGGAAGCTGGAATCGTGTCGTCGACCGTCTTACCGACACCGGCGTGCTGGGCCGGGACAGGCCGTCGCTCCTGCGGCCGACCCGTCATCCGGTCCTCGACACGGCGGCGCGCCAGGCGGTCTTGGATCAGATCCGAGCGGCAGCGGCAGGCGAGGGCCCGGTATCCTCGCAGGTCGCGGTGCTCCTTGCGCTGATCGGGCCGTGTCGTCTGCTGGAGCGGGTCGCGCCAGATCCAGGCACTCGCGGCGAGGCGAAGCGGCGGATCGATCGCGTCACCGCTGAAACGCCGGTCGCGCCGGGTGTCGCCAAGATTGTTGACGAATTGATCGTCGCCATCACCGTGACCGCGACAACCGTCCCTCCGTTTTTCGTCTTCTTAGCGGCCGGCCGCGACGTCCTCGTCCAGCGGATCGAGCGGCTCACCGAGCTGCCCGGCGAGCCCGGCGTCACCCTCCAGGTAATGCAGCCTTCGAGAGATAACTCTCGATAGCATTCTATTGACAGATATCTCTCGAGAGTTTACTGTCGAGACGTGTCTGGCGAAGAACGGCCCGAGCCGCGGAATCTCACTGACGCGCGGACGCTGCGCGCCCTCGCGCATCCGGTGCGGATCGCGCTGTACGAGGAGCTGGCCTTCGGCGGCGCGATGACCGCCACCGAGCTGGGCGAGCGGATCGGCGAGACGCCGACCACCTGCTCGTTCCACCTGCGCCAGCTGGCGAAATACGGGTTCGTCGAGGAGGCGGGCGGCGGGAAGGGCCGGGCCAGGCCCTGGCGGCTGACATCCCTCGGATGGAATATCCCCGCCGCGCATGACCCGGAAGCGCAGATCGCGGGCGACCTCGTGCTACGCCTGTCCCGAGAGCGCGCGTTCGGCCGCTATCAGCGGTGGCAGGAAACGAAGTCCGGCTATCCCGGGGAGTGGCGGGAGGCGGCCGACGACAGCGAATATGTCACTTACGTGACCGCGGAAGAGCTGACGCAGGTGAACAAAGAGCTGCACGCCGTGCTGGCGCGATTCCGGGAACGTCTCAAAGACCCGGCCAGGCGCCCGCCCGGCGCCTTGCCGGTGGAAACGCTGCTGCTCTCCTACCCGATCGAGCCACCTCCGGACGACAGTCGTGCCGGGCCGCCCGCGGGCGAGAACGGCTAGAAGCCGAAGAGGTGCTGCGCCGCCCCGGCCCCCATCCCGAACGGACCAAGCTGACTGTCCCGCCCGTGAGGGTCTAGCTCACGGGCGGGACCACATCCGGCCATCCGCACCAGCCAGCCGAGAGGCAACGATGGGACAGTCGCGTAGTTCAGTATTCCCTCCAGCACCCCATGATGACGAACGGCAACGCCGAAAGATCCGGGCACCTGTCACCGCGCGCGTCGCCGGATGGAGCGCGAGACACCGCAAGACCGCGGTCTTCGGCTGGCTGCTGCTGGTCGTCGCCGTCTTCACGGCGGGCCAGGCGATCGGCTCGGCGCAGCTTACGCAGTACGACGCCGGGCAGGCCGGGCAGGCCGAGCGCGTCCTGAACAAGGTCGCGCCCGCGCAGTACAACGCTTACGCCGAGACCGTGCTGATCCAGGCCAAGACCCCCGGTGTCACGTTCGGCTCCGATCCGGCGATGCGGCAGGCCGCAAGCCAGGTGGCGGCCGCGCTGTCGGCTCGGCCGCGGTACGCCGCCGGCATCCGCACCCCGCTGTCGGCCGGCGGGCAGTCGCTGGTATCGAAGGACGGCCGCAGCGCCCTGGTCACGTTCGAGGTTCCCGGCAACGTCGCCGACGTCAACCAGGCGGCGACCACCGACCAGCACGCGGTCGCCACCGTGCAGGCCCGCTACCCGGACCTGCACATCGCCGAATCCGGTGACGCGAGCATCCAGCAGGCGATCAACAACGCGCTGAACTTCAGCAAGGCCGAGGGGATCTCGGTGCCGGTCACGCTACTCCTGCTGCTGCTCGTGTTCGGCGCCCTGGTGGCAGCCGGCATCCCGCTGCTGCTCGCGGTGACCTCGCTGGCAGCGGCCATCGGAGTCCTGATGTTCATCAGCCACGTGCTGCCGGTCCAAAGCGAGGTTTACGAAGTCGTGGTGATCATCGGAATGGCGGTCGGCGTCGACTACTCGCTGTTCTATCTGCGCCGCGAACGCGAGGAACGGGCCAGCGGCCGGTCGTTCCCTGAGGCGCTGCGCATCGCGTCCCGGACGTCCGGGCGCACCATCCTGGTGTCTGGCGGGACCGTGATGGCCGCGCTGTGCGCGCTGTTCCTGGTCGGCGCCGGGCCATTCGCCGGCATAGCGGCCGGGGCCATCGCGGTGGTGTTCATCGCGGTCGCGGGTTCGCTCACCGTGCTGCCCGCGCTGCTGGCCTGGCTCGGGCCGCGCTCCGACGCGGGACGGATCCCGTTCCTGGGCCGGCGGCGGGCCAGCGCCCGCCCGTCGCG
>NZ_JBARCR010000964.1:0-1906 GCF_049794275.1 Trebonia sp. | reverse complement strand
CCGCGGCGCCGGCCTTCGGCAGCTTGCCGGTCAGCGCGCTCGCCGCGGCCGCGCCCGCTAGCGGTCCGTAGCCCGTGATCAGCCAGGTGCCGACGCTCATTGGCGAGGTCACCTTGACCACCCGCAGCATGTTGAGGAACCGACCCGGGCGGCCGAGGTCCTTCACCAGCGCCACGGCGGACAGCGCGATGGCGCCCGTGGCGGCGGTCTTCGATGCGCGGGCAAGCTCTTGATGGCCTGAGGCCTGCGCGAAGCCCGCGAGCATCGAGGAGGCGCCGGCCAGCCCGCCAAGGAACAGGTAGCCGGGGATTTCAGGACTGCCCCAGATCGTCTCCTTGATGACCGGCCTGCCGTAGTAGGACCTGCTCACCGGCTCGTCCCCTTCCAGCGCAGGGTCGCGAGCAGCGCCCCTGCCGCCATCGCGGCGCCTGCGGTGGCCACGTGCCGCCACATCCTGGGCAGGTCGCGGGTAGTGACGACCGGGTCGGGCGGCAGCCCGTATACCTCCGGGTCGTCGAGGAGCAGGAAGAACGCGCCCCCGCCGCCGATGCCGTCCGCGGGGTCTTCCAGGTACAGCCGCGCCTCGTCCTCGCCCTGGTCGTGAAGCTCGCTGACCCGGGCATTCGCGCGCTCCCGCAGCTCGTCAAGCGGACCGAACTGGATCGACTGGGTCGGGCAGGCCTTCGCGCAGGCGGGCATCTGCCCGTCGGTCAGCCGGTCATAGCACAGCGTGCACTTGTGCGCGCCGCCGTCGGTCTCCCGGCGCGCGATGACGCCGAACGGGCAGGCGGACACGCAGTACCCGCAGCCATTGCACACGTCGTCCTGCACCACCACAGTGCCGAACTCGGTGCGGAACAGCGCTCCGGTCGGGCAGACGTCCAGGCAGGCCGCCTCCGTGCAGTGTTTGCACACGTCGCTCGACATCAGCCAGCGACTGTCCCCCGGCGCGCTGTCCCCCGGCGGGGTCGTCGCGTCGCCGGGACGGCCGATCTGCTCGATGAAGGCGACGTGCCGCCACGTGGAGGCACTCAGGCCAACCGTGTTGTCGAACGACATCCCGGTCAGCTCAAGCCCGTCCTCGGGCACGGAGTTCCACTCCTTGCAGGCCACCTCGCAGGCCTTGCAGCCGATGCACACCGAGGTGTCGGTGAAGAACCCCATCCGGGGCGGGTGGTCCTCGTATCCGGCATGGGCCGCAGGGTCGAGTGGCGGGGCGAAGTGAGCGGCCACGGGTGGTTTTCGTTGCGGAGAATTGCGGTCTTCAGTCGTACGCGCTGAGGCCGAGCTTGACGGCCAGGGCTACGCCGGCCAGGCCGATCACCACCCGCAGCACCCGGGCCGGTATGTAGCGGACCAGGACCGGGCCGATCCGGCCGCCGATGAGGAAGCCCGCGGCCAGCGGCAGGACCGCGGCCCAGCGGACCGGCCCGAACAGCGCGAACGCCACCGCCGCGACCGCGTTGGCCAGCCCGGAGACCACATTCTTCAGCGCGTTCGTCCGGGCCAGCGGCTCGGTGACCATCGCGGTCAGCACGACCAGCAGCAGAATGCCGCCGGCCGCGCCGAAGTAGCCGACGTAGACCGCCACGCAAAACAGCGCGGCGATCAGGAACGGGTTGCGTTCCCGGTCGGACGGCGCGCTTTCCTCCCGGACCGGCTGGAGCAGGAGCAGCACGGACGCCCCCCCGATCAGGATCGGCGCCACGGCCTCGAAGGTCCGGGCCGGGGTGAGCAGCAGCAGCGCGGCCCCGGCCGCGCCGCCCAGCGCGGTGACCAGGCCCAGCCGCCGGATCCGGCCCCCCTGGCCGGCCAGTTCCGGGCGTGAGCCGGCGGCCGCGCCCGCCCCCGTGAACAGCAGCGACACGGTGGTGGTCACGGTCGCGGTCAGCGGCGGCCGGCCGCG
>NZ_JBARCR010000963.1:0-2773 GCF_049794275.1 Trebonia sp. | reverse complement strand
ATCCCGGTCAGCAGGTAGCGCCCCTGGACTGCCTCACCCAGTTCCGGGTAGTCGGCCAGCCGGGCCTCGAAGTCAGCGCGGATCGCGAGTACCACGAGTGCGCCGGGCGTGTCGCCGCTGGCCGCTTCGTGCAGCGCCGTGATGAACGCCCGGCGCTCGTCCGGTGACTGGCACAGGGTGAATAGTTGCTCGCACTGGTCAATGACGAACACGACGCGTCCCGCGCCCGAGGCGAGCGCCGCCTGCCGGGCGATCCAGCCGAAAACGGCGGGATCTGCCCGCAGGCGCTCCAGGACCTCGGCCGCGTGCGCGCCCGCGAGCGGCGCGATCCGCACCGCCAGTTCCCCCAATGGGGCACGTCCTGGCGTGAAGAGCAAACATGGCCAGGACGCCGCCTCCGGCGCCCCCTCGAATCCAGATTCCCGCAGCCGGTGCAGCACGCCCGCGCGCAACAGCGAGGATTTCCCGGCGCCCGACACACCGGACACGACAACCAGCCCCATTCCGGCGAGGCTGGCGGCCATTAGTTCTCGGACGCGGGCGGTGGCCGCGTCCCGGCCGAAGAACAATCCCGCGTCCCGCTCTCCGAACGAGCTCAGCCCGAGGTACGGCGAGGTAACCCGGTGCGGATCGCTGGGCCAGCCGTCGAAGCGGTACGGGTTGTAGTAGTGGCGGCGCACGCCGGCGGCCTCCGGTCGCAGCAGCAGCTCACGCAACCGGTTCTCGTCCCATAGCTCGATGGTTGTGCCGCTGTCTTGTTCGCGCCCGGCCTTCCAGTCCGCCCACCACTGCGTGGTGGGCGCGTCCATGCTGGCCGGGACGCAGAGCACCCACCGCTCCAGCGTGTACCCGTGGTCGGCGGCCGCCTTCTGCGCCGCGTCGAAGGACGCCGTGATCTGACGGTGCTGGCTTCGGGCGACACCCCGCGCGAAGTACTTCGCCTGCCACACGGTCACCCGCCCGCGCAGGTCACCGACCAGGACGTCGATACCCCAGTCACCGGGATTGGCGAAGACGAGGCGTGCCTCCCCTGACGTGGCGCGGACGAGCAGCCCGAGCATCTGCTCGAAATCCTCACTCGCGCCGGCGTGGCCTGCCCGGACCTGGTGCACCGCGAAATTGATCATTGGTTGATCGGAATCCGCCGCCACAATCCGGAAGAGTACGACCGGGTACGCCCGCATCGCTGGCGTTTCGCCGCGTTGTAAGGACGTGCGCCTGTGCGGGTATGACCAGAGACGCCTTCCTGCTCGGCTTCCTCGATTGGCTCGCCGGGCGGCTGATCCTGCCCGGCCACGGCCTGTCCGTGACGCCTAACCCGCCTGCCGGCCCCATGCCGACACCATCGTGGGCATGCTGACTACTGACGAGGGGGTGTCGAGGTAGGCGATGGCCTCATCCAGGGCCGGACGATCGACCAGCCCCGCAGCGATCATCCGATCACCGGCCTGGCGCAGGCCAGCCACCATAACCCGCGCGCCGGCCGAGCCGCCGCGGCCGAAAACCACCCGGGCCTCTCCGCCGACATCGATCAGCCCCAGGCTAGCCAGCAGGTGGGGGAGGGAGCTCGCGAAGTCGGACTCATCGTCGTTGGAGCGTGCAAGGAATTCACCCAGCGCCGCATGGACCTTGCGGAACCTCGCTTCGGCAGGGCCGACGGGCTCAGTTCCCCGCTGGAAGGCACCGGAGAAGTCCTCGACGACCAGCCAGCCGCCTGGCCGCAGCGCCTGCACCAGCCGGACCATCACATCACCGCGCTGAGGCAGATGGCTCAGCACCAGCCGAGCATGGATGAGGTGATAGCGAGCCTCCGGGATGGCGTCAGCGGTGACATCGTGACGGACTACCTCGAGGTGGGCCAGTTCGGAGGCCGGGATGAACCGGGGGTCGATGTCGGTAGCCAGAACGCTTCCCGTCGGCCCTACCTGCTTAGCCAGCCAGCTGGCAATGCTGCCGCCGCCGGCGCCGATCTCCCAGCACGCCCATCCGTCTGTCACGCCGACACCGGTCAGGTACCCGATAGTGGCGGGATCGAAGGTCGCTTCCAACCCGGAAAACCGCATGCCGGTCTCAGCGGTCACGGCATTATCGAAGACGTAACGGTTTTCCTTCATGGCCCCTCCCGCCATGTGCTCGCGCTCGCGCGTTTTGCCCCTCAGGCCGGTTCGCCCGGGGCGCGGTAGGCGGCGGTGGCCGCCGATCCGCCGAGCGCGGTGAGCATGTCCTCGACGGTGAGCAGCTTCGTGGTGGTCACCGACGAGAACGCACCGGACGAGGCGACCCTGGTGGCGAGGCTGGTCGACACGACATCGTCCGGCAGCTCGGCGACAACGTAGACGTCGGATCCGCCCACGCCGTACCAGAAGCCGAGGACGCTGCCGCCCAGGCCCTTGAAGATCGGCTCGATCGTCTGGCGGCGGTCTTCCGGCGCCGCGATCAGCTTCGCGAGGGTCGATGGAGTCTGGACAAGATGGTAAAGGTAGATGCTCATCTTTTCTCCCCGGGAAAGATGGCCGAGTCCAGGCCAGGCCGCCTGGACGAGCCTGACGTTACGGCCCGGCGAAGCTGGTGGCAATACTTCCTGAGCGGAGCCGTGACGCGAATTCCGCCGCGGCCGCGCCCGGGTCGTCGGCCTCCGTGATCGCGCGTACCACCACGACCCGGGAAGCCCCGGCCGCCAGCACGTCGTCCAGCCGGGACAGGCTGATCCCGCCGATCGCGAACCAGGGCCGCGCGACGCCAAGCGACGCGATGTGCGAGATCAGCGACAGCC
>NZ_JBARCR010000962.1:0-3077 GCF_049794275.1 Trebonia sp. | reverse complement strand
CCGGATCGTCAGCGCAGCCGCGCGGACCGCCTGGCGGCAGGACAGGCAGTTCGCCGACGTCCTCGCCGAAGACGGCTCGCTCGGGCTGACCCGCGAGCAGATCCAGGGCGCCGTCGACGCCCAGCGGGCCGACAGCCAGCGGCTGGCCGATGAGCGGCGCGCCAGGCTGGACGCCATCCCCGGGTTCCAGCACCCGGTGGCGCTGTCGTCGCTGAGCGACGCGGACCTGGATCAGTTCGACGCGGTCTTCGTGCCCGGCGGTCACGGGCCCATGGTCGACCTGTCCGGCAACCCCGACGCCGGGCGGCTGCTGGCCGCGCTGCACCGCAAGAACGCCCCGATCGCGGCGCTCTGCCACGGCCCGGCGGCGCTGCTGTCCGCGCCGGAGCGGCCCGACGGGCTGTGGCTCTTCGACGGCTACCGGATGACGTCGTTCTCCGACGAGGAGGAAGTGCAGACCGAGGCGGGCCTGCTCGGCATGGCCTGGCTGCTCGACGTGGCGCTCATGAACGCGGGCGCGGTCTTCGACGACGGCCCCGCGGCATGGGACTCGCACGTCGTCGTCGACCGCAACCTCATCACCGGGCAGAACCCAGGGTCGACCGAGGCGATCGCCGACGCGGTCGTGAAGAAGCTGCGCGCGCCGGCCCGCCAGGCCGCGTGACAGGCAGCATCGTGACAGGCAGCGTAAGGAGTAACCGGCATGACCAGCCCAGTGCTCACAGGGACGCCCACGCAGACCGTGCAGGCCTTCCTTGACGCCTTCGCCAGGCACGACGTCGACGCCGCCATGGCCACGGTGGACCCGCGGGTTTCCGTCACCGTCCACCCGCTCGATGTGCACGCCCACGGCGCGGACTCGCTGCGCACGGTCCTCGCCGATCTGCTGCGCGGTTTCCCCGACCTGATGATCAGCGTCCGCCGGGTCATCACGACCGGCGACGTGGTCACGGCGCTGCTGCGGGCCGAGGGAACCCAGTCGGCCGGCTACGCCGGGGCCATCAACACGGAAAAGCATCTCGACATCGAGCAGGCCTGGCGGTTCGCGACCGGCGGCGGGCTGATCACCGGCGTCGCCGTCTACTGGTGCCAGGCGCAGCTGTACCGGCGGCTCGCGGTCAAGCGCTACGACGAGATCTCGATCGCCTGAACGGGGAGCGGCACATGACGCAGACCAGCACCGGGACGACCCGCACCGGGACGACCAGCACCGCCGAGTCGGCGGCCGCGGTCGTGACCGAGTTCTTCGACCGCTACCGCAGCCGCGATGTCGACGGCATGACCGACCTGTGCTCGATCAACGCTGGCTTCTCCTACGTCCCTGTCGAGATGTGGGGCAAACAGCGGGTGCTGCGTGGCGACGGCACGGTCGGCACCGTCGGCAAGCCGCTGTGGGCCGGGCTGATCGCCTCGTTCCCCGACCTGTCGAACACCGTGCACACCGTCACCAGCAACGACGAGGGCGACGTGGTCGTCCAGGCCGACATCGAGGGCACCCAGCAGGGGGCCTGGGGCCTGATCACCCCGGCAGGGAAGCACTACAGCGAACCGCACCTGTTCATCCTCCACGTGGGGCCTGACCTGCTCATCGACAGCATCACCGGCTACTGGGACGACGCCGGCATCAGCCAGCAGCTCGGCCACAACGAAGTCGACTGACCGGAGGGATCACCCATGGCACTGCTCAAGCGCGAGGAATGGCAGGGCTTCGTCCGCGACGTCGACTGGTCCTACCGTTACGTCGACGACGAGGCTGTCTACCCGGAATGGCACAGCGGCACCGGCAAAGTACCGCGGGGCGCGTGGCTGACCTGGGAGGAGAGCTACAAGGTCAGCTACCCGGAGTACGTCGCGACCCAGCGGGAGAAGGAGACGGCGGCGTACGCGGTGAAGGCCGCGCTGCAGCGCTCATCGGTCTGGGAAGGCCTGGACGAAGGCTGGAAGTCCGCGACCAAGATGCACTTCGGCGGCGTCTCCCTCAGCGAGTACGCCGCGACGCTCGCCGAGCTCAAGATGGCGCGGTTCGGGCTGGCCGGGTCGTGGCGGAACATGGCCGTCTTCGGCGCGCTCGACGAACTGCGGCACACATCGATCACCACGTTCTTCGGGCACGAGTTCATCAGCAAGGACCCGCAGTACGACTGGACGCAGAAGGCGTTCCAGACCAACGACTGGGTGGCGATCTCGCTGCGCAACATGTTCGACGCGATGATGAGCTCCGCCAACGTGGTGGACATCGCGCTGCAGCTGCCGCTGGTGTTCGAGACCGGCTTCACCAACCTGCAGTTCGTCGCGCTGGCGGCGGACGCGCTGGCCTCCGGCGACGTCAACTTCGCCAACATGATCTCCTCGATCCAGACCGACGAGGCGCGCCACTCCCAGCAGGGCGGCCCGACCCTGGAAATCCTCATGGAGCACGACCCGGTACGGGCCCAGTGGGTGGTCGACAAGACCTTCTGGGCCTCGGCGCGCGCGCTGGCCGCGCTGACCGGCACCTCGATGGACTACTACACCCCGCTGGAGCACCGCAAGCAGTCCTACCGGGAGTTCATGGAGGAATGGATCATCGACCAGTTCATCAGGACCATCGAGCAGTACGGGCTGCGCAAGCCGTGGTACTGGGACGAGTTCATGCGCGGCCTGGACATCTGGCACCACGCGCTGCACATGGGCCTGTGGTTCTGGCGGCCGACGATCTGGTGGCGGCCGATGGCGGCGGTCAGCCCTGACGAGCGGGCCTGGCTGGCCGAGAAGTACCCCAACTGGGAGAAGGTCTTCGGCGACAAGTGGGACGTGATCATCGACAACGTCAACGCCGGCAACGTGGCGGCGACCCTGCCGGAGACGCTGCCCTGGCTGTGCAGCACCTGCCACCTGCCCGTGTGCAACGCCACCCAGTCCCGCGACGGGACCTGGCGGGTCAGGGACGTCCCGCTCAGCTACGACGGCAGGACCTACCACTTCTGCACGAACGCCTGCCGGCAGATCTTCTGGAAGGACCGGGCCAGCGTCAACAACCCGACGCTCATCGACCGGTTCCTCGCCGGGCGGATCCAGCCGATGGACGTCGGCGGGAT
>NZ_JBARCR010000961.1:0-1913 GCF_049794275.1 Trebonia sp. | reverse complement strand
GGGGGCTGGTGGCCATCGCGGCGAGGGCCCCGGCGACGGTGCGGGCGGCGATGATCTGGGTGCGCATCTTGGGCAGGTAGATCACGTCGCCCTGCCGGCCCATGTCCATGAGCACGCCGACAAGTTCGTGGAACTGTGCGACGCGCTGGACCCTCGCGGGCACCGGGCCGGCCAGCACGGCCTGCTCGTGGGCGAGCTTGGCCGACCCGTAGCCGCCGGCGGACTTCTGGATCCCGATGATCGAAACGGCCACGTAGCGGGCCACGCCGGCCCGCTCGCCGGCCTGCTGCAGGTTCCTGGCGGCGGTGTTGAAGAACTCGGTAGCGGCCTGCTGCTCGTTGCTCGGCCCGGCGACCACGTCGATGATCGCGCCGGCGCAGGTGAGTGCTGCGGCGAGGCCGTCGCCGGTGATGACATCGACGCCGGCCGACCGGGAGATCGGGACGACCTGGTGCCCCTCGGCATCGAGCACGCCGGCGACGTGACGCCCGAGCCGCCCGGTGGCGCCGGCCACAGCGATCTTCGCTTGCTGCATGATGGCCTCCCTGTTGTGTTGTGTGCTGCAGCACTGAACGAACACAAGATGCCGGCGGCCCGGTCGGTGTGACGGCGCCGTCATGTGACGAACGCCACCGATCGCGGGTGTCACACAGCGGCCGGGCCCGGCGTCTTGTGCGTGGCACGGTCGAGAGCGAACGGGCAGGCCCGCAACCGGGCAGCCGCCGCGGTCCGCCGCACCATCCCGTTCCAGCTCGCCTGCCAGACACTGACCATGACCTGGTATATGACCGCCGGCCACGACCCCGCCGACCTGGACGAGCGCCGCGCCCGCGCTCCCTGGTACCGCAGCAAGAACCAGCCATCCACCGCTGACATGCTCGCCAAGCTCCGCCGCGTCCTCATCGCCGCCCGATTCCGGGCATCTCACCCTGACCCGCCAACCCGCGAAGAAACCCACGCCATCCGCCTGGCCTGGGAAACCACAGCGGCATAACGCGAAAGTCGAGTAGGACAGTAAGCCCTCATAAATCCGTTGCCGGCCGCCGTGGGCGTCGCCGATGATGGCAATCATGGCCACGAGCCGACGAGCCGACATGTTCACCGCCGACGGCAAGCCGTCTGACGACGACCCGCGTGAGCACAGAGCGAGGCTGGGCGACGAGCGCGTCACGCTAACCGAATCCCTGCGCTGCCAGCGCCTCACCCTGGAGATGAAGTGCGCGGGTCTCAGCGCGGAGGCCATGGCGCGGCGTTCCGTCGAGCCGTCGACGATGTCGCTCCTTGGGCTGGTGCGGCACCTGGCCGAGATGGAGCGCGCGACGTTCCGGGTGCTGCTGGCGGGCCAGGACGTGCCACGGCTGTTTTGCTCCGAGACCGACCGTGACGGTGATTGGGATGGTGCTGTTCCCGACCCCCGAGTAGTCGCGGAGGCGTGGAACGCGTGGCGTGCGGAGGCGGACTTCGCCACGCGGTTCGTGGCCGAGGCGCCCAGTCTCGACATCACCGCCGACGATCCCCTGAATCAGCATGGCAGTGGCGGCGGGCCGATGTCGCTGCGCGAGGCGCTGGTCGGAATGATCGGGGAGTACGCCCGCCACATGGGTCACGCCGACCTGCTGCGCGAGCGGATCGACGGACGCCTGGGCCAGTAATGCGCACGGGCCGGGCACGCAGCCGGCGGCCGCCGGTGCGTTAGCGGGCTCCGGTCCTGGCCGGCTACTGCTGGCCGAGGAAGCGAATGATCGCCGCCTCGAGCGCCCTGGCTATCCGCCGCTGGAAGCGGGCCGACGTCAGCAGCCGGGCGTCGGTCGCGTTGCGCATGTTTCCGCACTCGATCAGCACCTCGGGAACGGTGGTCAGGTTGAGCCCGGCCAGATTGTCCCGGGGCTCGATTCCGTGCACGCCGTCGTAGG
>NZ_JBARCR010000960.1:0-2364 GCF_049794275.1 Trebonia sp. | reverse complement strand
GGACCTACCACTTCTGCACGAACGCCTGCCGGCAGATCTTCTGGAAGGACCGGGCCAGCGTCAACAACCCGACGCTCATCGACCGGTTCCTCGCCGGGCGGATCCAGCCGATGGACGTCGGCGGGATTCTCGGCTACATGGGCCTGACCCCGGAGGTCATGGGCGACGACCCGGACTACCAGGCCTGGACCAGGGACTACGCCGGCCGGCCCGCCGAGGGCATCGCCACGGCGGCGCAGCCATGACCGCCGAACCCGGCGCGGAAGAAAACCCGCCGCAGCTAGTCCCGCTGAACGCGATCTTCGCCACCGACTTCGTGCAGATCCTGGTCCCGGTCACCACCGCGAACACCATGCGCGAAGTGGCCGCCGCGGTGGCCTACCACGTCGAGGGCAAGCGGGTCCGCGCCCTGCCTTACGACAAGGTCGTCATCTACCGCGGCGAGCGGCTGCCGGCCGAGATGACCGTCGCCGCCGCCGGCATCCAGCCGCTGGACCACGTCACGGTCGAGTACGACATCCCGGAGGGGTCATGAAGAACCCGGTGGGCCCGGTGCTGCGGATGGGCGATGAGGTCGAGCTGATCATCGCGGCGATCGAGGAGGACAACCCGGGCACCGAGATCGAGGTCATCGACCGCGGCGCCTACGTCCGGGTGCAGGGGGAGGACCGGATCACGCTGACCGAGCAGACGCTGCGCCGCTATCTGGGCGCGGACTACGAGATCAGGTCCCTCGGCGCGATCATGTCCGCGTTCAGCGGCAAAGCCATCACCACCAGCGACTCCATCACCTGGCAGGCCGTGGGTTGGCGAGCTGGGGGAGCCCAGGCCAAGGCGGCGACGCCATGACCGAGACCCCCGCGCCCAAGTCCCGCCCGCGCCGCACGTTCAGCGCTTTCGGCGACGTGCGCCGGATGCCGAGCGAATACGAGATCGTCACCCAGGGGGCGAACTGGACGCTCAGGGAGAACCGGGCCGCGACCTTCGAGCAGAACCCGTCGTCGGCGGCGAACCTGTGGTTCCTCACCTACCGGGACAACTCACCGTTCAAGGCCGACGACTGGGACGCCTTCCGCGACCCGGCCGCGCTGACTTACCGGTCCTACGTCACCCTGCAGTCCGACGCGGAAACCAAGCTGCAGGGCGTCCTTGAGGCGCACGCGGACGAGGGCGCCGACGTGAAGCTGCGGCCGAGGTCCGTCGCGCTGCTCGGCCGGCTGTTCACCCCGTCCCGCTACCTGTGCCACGGGTTCCAGCAGGTCGAGGCCTACATCGGGTTCATGGCCCCGAGCTCGTATATCACCAGCGCGGCCAGCTTCTCGACCGCTGACTTCCTGCGTCGCGTGACGACGATCGCCTACCGGACCAGGGAGCTGCAGATCGCCTGGCCGGAGGCGGGCATCGGCTCGATGGAACGAGCGGGATGGGAAGACGACGACGGCTGGCAGCCGGCCCGCAAGGCGATCGAGTACGCCTTGGTCAGCTACGACTGGGGGGAGGCGTTCACCGCGCTCAACCTGGTGCTCGCCCCGACCCTCGATGACGTGCTGCTGACCGGGCTCGGTGAGGCGGCAAGGAACGACGGGGACGACCTGACCTGGCTGCTGACCTCCTTCCTGGCCGAGGACTCCCGGCGGCGCGGCCGGTGGAGCCGTGCGCTGGCCGAACTGGCGGTCACGCAGCGCCCCGGCAGCCGCGCCGTGCTCGGAAAGTGGATCGGCCGCTGGTCGGCGCTGGCCGACGAGGCCGCCCTTGGCCTGGGCGCGATCCTCGAGGAGGAGACAGGCGGCGATGTGTCGGCCGCCGGCGTCGCCGGCCAGGCGAAGGCGGCGCGGCAGGAGTTCCTCGCCGGCCTGCTGGACTGACGACCGTGCGCTGGCGAGACACGATCAACCTCGACGACCTATGGGAAGGCGACATGACCGCGGTGAGCGTCGACGGCGAGTCCGTGCTGCTGGTTAACGTCGACGGCAGCGTCAGGGCCTACGCCAACCAGTGCCCGCACCAGGCGTCGGCCCTGGACCAGGGAGACCTGGACGGCGAGACGCTGACCTGCGCCACGCACCTGTGGGAGTTCAACGCGCTCACCGGCCTCGGCATCAACCCGAACGACGCGGCGCTGAAGAGCTACGGCTGCCAGGTCGGCGACGACGGCACCATCTACGTGGACATCGGCCGGTGAACGCATGACGTTCACCGCTGGATTGCGCGTCGAGGAGCCGCGGCTGCGGATCGCCGAGCCTGACGCGCTGACCGCCCTGCGCGCAGTCAACGGACAGCCCGCCATCGCCGCCAGGGCCAGGCTGCGCTTCGGCCCAGGCCGCACCTGCGAGCCGCTCGCCCGGCTGCTCGACAGGGCCATCG
>NZ_JBARCR010000959.1:0-7613 GCF_049794275.1 Trebonia sp. | reverse complement strand
CCGCCGCGCTCGCCAGGTCGCGGGCCGGCGAGGCCGGCGCGCGCGCGGTGGCGACGGCATGATCGAGGACGCCGCGGAGAGCTGGCCGGTGGTCGCGTCGCAGCCGCTGCTGAAGAACTGGCTGATCACGGTGCGGTCGGATAAGGTCCGGCTGCCGGATAATCAATATGCGGAACGTACGGTGGTGACTCATCCTGGCGCCGTTGCCATCCTGGCGCTGGACGACGCGCAGCGGGTGCTGATGATCAGGCAGTACCGGCACTCGGTGGGCCGCCTGCTGTGGGAGATACCCGCGGGCCTGCGGGACACCGACGGGGAGTCGCCGCTGCAGACCGCGCAGCGCGAGCTGCTCGAGGAGACCGGCTACCGCGCGTCGCAGTGGCACACGCTGCTCGACTACTTCAGCTCGCCGGGGTACAGCACCGAGCGGATCAGGATTTTCCTCGCTCGCGGCGTCGAGCAGGGCGCGGACAACGGCTACGAGCGGGAGCAGGAAGAAAAGTACATCGTCGCCGACTGGGTTCCGCTGGCAGCGGCGGTACGGCTCGCGCTGTCCGGGAAACTGCACAACGGGCCAGCTATCGCCGGCGTCCTGGCTGGGTACGCTGCCAGTTCAGAAGAGTTTTCTGGACTTCGCCCCGCGACCGCGACCGATACGTAGGCGCGCGCCGCCGGGGCGCGTCGCGAATCGAGGCGCAGATGAGGATCGGCGTGCCGCGGGAAGTCAAGAACCATGAGTACCGGGTGGCGATCACCCCGGCGGGCGTGCACGAACTGGCCCGCGAGGGCCATGAGGTCTTCGTCGAGACCGGCGCGGGCGCGGGCTCGTCGCTGCCGGACGAGGAGTTCACCGCCGCGGGCGCCAAGGTCCTGAAGACCGCCGACGACGTGTGGGGCACGGCGGACCTGGTGCTGAAGGTCAAGGAGCCGGTGCCTGAGGAGTACCACCGGATGCGGCAGGGACAGGTGCTGTTCACGTACCTGCACCTGGCCGCGTCCCGGGAGTGCACGGACGCGCTGCTGTCCCATGGCGTCACGGCGATCGCGTACGAGACCGTGCAGCTCCGCGACGGGTCGCTGCCGCTGCTCGCCCCGATGTCCGAGGTCGCCGGCCGAATGGCGCCGCAGGTCGGCGCGCACCACCTGCAGCGCGATGGCGGCGGCCGCGGCGTGCTGATGGGCGGCGTATCCGGCGTGTACGCGGCGAAGGTCGTGGTGCTGGGCGCTGGCGTCTCCGGCATGAACGCGGCGGCGATCGCGCTCGGCATGCAGGCCGAGGTGCTGCTGCTCGACAGGAACGTGGCCAGGCTGCGCTCCGCGGACGCGATCTACCAGGGCCACTTGCAGACCGTGACGTCCAACTCCTACGAGGTCGAACGCGCGGTGATCGACGCGGACCTGGTGATCGGCGCGGTCCTCGTGCCAGGCGCGAAGGCCCCCAGGCTGGTCAGCCACGAGCTGGTGACCCGGATGAAGCAAGGTTCCGTGCTCGTGGACATCTCGATCGACCAGGGCGGCTGCTTCGAGGACTCCCACCCGACCACGCACGCCGAACCCACGTACCGGGTAGCCGGCTCGGTGTTCTACTGCGTCGCCAACATGCCGGGCGCGGTGCCGCATACCTCGACGTACGCGCTCACCAACGTGACGCTGCCGTACGCGGTGGAGATCGCCAACCGCGGCTGGCGTGACGCCCTGCGCGCCGACGCGGCGCTAGGCCTGGGCCTGAACACCTACGAGGGCGCCGTCACTTGCCTGCCGGTCGCCGAGGCGCACGACCTCCCGTACACCCAGGTCGCCGACGTACTCGGCTAGGGCAGCAGCCGGCTGGCGTGCCTGGCGTACACGTCGCGCATGACCGCCGGGTCCGGCGGCGTGCCCGGCCGGAGGACGGCGCCCACCTCCCGCATGAACGCCAGCGCGGGCCCTGAAGGCGCCCAGATGCCCAGGACCAGCGCGGGGGAGTCGTAAGGATTGCTGAAACCGTGCCGGTGCCCGCGCGGCGCGGTGAGCATGGACCCGGGCGCGGCTTCGGCCGGTTCCCCGTCCCCCCAGACCAGCAGCCGCCCCTCGAGCACGTAGATCGCCTCGTCGAACGCGTCGTGCGCGTGCGGCACCGGTCCGGGGAACCCGGCTGGGATCGCGATCTCCGCGGCGGCGAACCCGGCGGGCTGCTCGCTGTCGCCGGCGAGCACGTGCATCGGCTGACCCGCGTACGGAAAGCTCGGCCCCTCACCCCGCCCTGTCAGGAACGTCATAAGCGCATTATCCCTGGGGCCCGTTCACCGCCCGCTCCGCCCGCGTCTGCTCCCCGCGCGGCTACGCCCGGGCTCGGCTGCCCCGTGCCGCTCCACGCCCCCGCGCGCCGCGCCCGGCTGTTCTCCGCCCCCCGACGGCGCATCCACCTTCCCGCTGACTCCGCCACAAATTTGACCGCACGCTGATAACAGCAAGATGCGGCGGAGCCGCGAGTAGTATCGGCGGCGTGGTTGGTGTTGGCGACGCGGTGCGGCAGTACCTGCAGTACCTGGTGGTCGAGCGCGGGTTGGCGGCCAATACCGTCGAGTCGTATGAGCGGGATCTGCGCAGGTACGCCGAGGTGCTTGGCGCGCGCGGGAAGAGGGAGCTCGCCGACGTGACCACCGTAGACGTCGCGGAGTTTCGCGCCGCGCTGCACGTCGGCGACGAGGAGCATCAACCGCTTGCCGCCAGTTCGGTGGGGCGCGCCGTTGTTGCCGTACGCGGGCTGCATGGCTTCGCCGTCAAGCAGGGGCTCGCCGGCGACGATCCGGCGCGGGAGGTGGCGCCGCCTGCCCAGGCGAAACGGCTGCCCAAGGCGATCAGCGTCGATGAGGTGGAGCGACTGCTTGAGGCGGCCGGGTCCACCGAGGATCCCGACGCGCGCGTGCTGCGGGACCGCGCGCTGCTCGAGTTTCTCTACGGGACAGGGGCCCGGATTTCTGAGGCGACCGGGCTGGACGTCGATGACCTGGATCTCGCTGATGATCCGGTTGTGCTGCTCACCGGGAAAGGGGGAAAGCAGCGGTACGTTCCGGTGGGGAGCTACGCGGTCACGGCGCTGGACGCCTATCTGGTGCGGGGGCGGCCCGTACTGGCCGCCGCCGCAACGCGGAAGGCCAGTCCGGCGGTGTTCCTCAACGCCCGCGGCGGGCGGCTCACCCGGCAGGGAGCGTGGGGAATCCTGCGCGAAGCAAGCGCACGTTCCGGAAAAAAGGACGTGTCACCACATACCCTGCGGCACTCGTTCGCGACCCACCTGCTGGACGGGGGCGCGGATATCCGGGTGGTGCAGGAATTGCTCGGACACGCCTCCGTGACCACCACGCAGGTCTACACTCTGGTGACGGTTGACAAGCTGCGAGAGGTGTACGCCGCGGCCCACCCGAGGGCATTCGGCTAGCCGGTAACTGCTAAATATTCGCCGCTAACGGCGCGTTGGCTTGCTCCTGATCCGCTAGCAGCCTAAAGTCCCGAACAGTTCGCGACCCCGAGCCGCGGGAGGATCTTACTGGTGGCCGCATCTCGCGTAATCGAACTTCTGCCGGGTGACATCGGACCGACTGGACGGCCGCTGCCCGCCTTCCCTGAGCCTAAGCCGCTGGCCGAGCACGGCCCGGCGCGCATCGTCGCAGTCTGCAACCAGAAGGGCGGCGTCGGCAAGACCACGACGACCATCAACCTGGGGGCGGCGCTCGCCGAGCAGGGGCGTCGGGTGCTGCTCGTGGACTTCGACCCGCAGGGCGCGCTGTCGGTCGGGCTCGGGATCCAGCCGCACGACATCGACAGCACGGTCTACAACCTGCTGATGCAGCGCGACGTCAAGGCGCAGGACGTGCTGTTCCGCACCACCGTCGCGGGCATGGACCTGCTGCCGAGCAACATCGACCTGTCCGGCGCCGAAGTGCAGCTGGTGCACGAGGTCGGCAGGGAGTTCGTGCTCGGCGGGGCGCTCAAGGACGTCGTGCCGGAGTACGACTTCATCATGATCGACTGCCAGCCGTCGCTCGGCCTGCTGACGATTAACGCGCTCGCCTGCGCTGACAGCGTGCTCATTCCGCTCGAATGCGAGTACTTCGCGATGCGCGGCGTCGCGCTGTTGATGGAGACGATCGACAAGGTGCAGCAGCGGCTCAACCCGCGGCTGCAGATCGACGGACTTCTGGGCACAATGTACGATTCGCGTACTTTGCACACCCGGGAAGTGCTCGGGAGCATCGTAAATGGCTTCGGCGACAAGGTCTTTCATACGGTGATCAACCGGACAGTGCGCTTCCCGGACGCTACCGTTGCAGGTGAGCCCATCACGAGCTTCGATACCTCGTCGATGGGGGCTAGTTCCTATCGTGAACTTGCCAAGGAGGTACTTGAACGGTGGCGGCAGACAGGGGGCGGTCACGCCGGGTAAGCATTCCCGGGGTAGCAGAACTGCTGCGCTCCGTCGCCCCCGATCCAGTCGGCTCAGATGAACGGCAGGCGACCGGCAGGGAAAAGCACGATCAGAAGATCACCGTTTACCTTTCCGCCGCTGAACTGCTCGATCTGGAACATGCCCGCCTGGCGCTGCGCCGGTTCGGCTTCGTCGCCGACCGCGGTCGGCTGGTCCGCGAGGCCATCGCCATCCTGCTCGCCGACCTCGACGCGCGCGGGAAAGAGAGCCTCGTGGCCCGCCGCGTCCACGGCGGCCTGGGCGGCGGCAACCTGACCGGCGTCCCCCACCCGAATGGGACGGAGGGTGACGAGCCGAGCGCCGATGCCGCGAGTCCGCTACCGTCATTAGCGTGGTGACGATTGCGGGCGGCACGGTGAGTGGTGAGCCGGCCCCCGGTGCTGGCGGCGTGGGCGCCTTCGAAGTGCACCTCGATGTCTTCGAAGGGCCGTTCGACCTGCTACTCGCGCTGATCTCCAAGCACAAGCTGGACATCACCGAGGTGGCGCTGTCCCAGGTGACCGACGAGTTCATCGCCTACATCAGGCAGCGCTCGGGCGGCTGGGACCTGGACCAGGTGAGTTACTTCCTTGTCGTGGCCGCCACCCTGCTCGACCTCAAGGCGGCGCGGCTGCTGCCGTCCGGCGAGGTGGAGGACGAGGAGGACCTGGCGCTGCTCGAGGCCAGGGACCTGCTGTTCGCCCGGCTGCTGCAGTACCGCGCGTACAAGGAGGCCGCGGCCGTGTTCGCCGGCCGGATGGCGACGGCGGCGAAGCGCTTCCCGCGGCGCGTCCCGCTCGAGCCGCGGTTCGCCGAGCTGCTGCCCGAAGTGCTGTTCACCATCGGGCCACAGGAGTTCGCGATGCTCGCCGCGCAGGCGCTCGCCCCGAAGGCGGCGCCGGTGGTGCCGACCGGGCATATCCACCCGCCGTTCGTCTCGATCAGGGAGCAGGCGGCGCTGATCGCCGGCCGGCTGCGCGGCGTGGGCCGGGCGAGCTTCCGGCAGCTGACCACGGGCGCCGGGGGGAACTACGAGCTCGTGGCGTCGTTCCTCGCGCTGCTCGAGCTCTACCGCGAGGAGATGGTGGCGTTCGACCAGGTGACACCGCTCGGCGAGCTGTACGTCACCTGGACCGGCGGCGACCGCGAGATGACGCCGGCCCCGCCGGACGGGAGCGGCGCCCCCGCACCGACAGAAAGCGAAGAAGAAGACTACACATGACCAGCGACTTCACCAGCGAACCCGGAGAGCCCACGGAGCCTGACGAGCTTGCCGAGCCCGCTTCCGACGACGGGCCCGGCCTGCGGGCCTCGCTCGAGGCGATCCTGCTCGTCGCCGACGAGCCGGTGCCCGAGGTGCTGCTCGCCCAGGTGCTCGAGCGGCCGCGCGGCGAGGTCACGGCCGGGCTGCGGGCCCTGGCGGCGGAATACACGGCCGACGGCCGTGGCTTCGATCTACGGGAGATCGCCGGCGGCTGGCGGTTTTATACTCGGGAGGACTGCGCGCCACTGGTGGAGCGGTTCGTCAGGGACGGACAGGAAGTACGGCTCACCCAGGCCGCGCTCGAGACCCTTGCCGTGATCGCCTACCGGCAGCCCGTCAGCCGGGCGCGGGTATCCGCGGTGCGGGGGGTGAACTGCGACGGCGTGATCAGGACGCTGGTGCTGCGCGGCCTGGCGGAGGACTCGGGAACCGACCCGGAAACCGGTGCGATCCTGTACCGCACCACCGGCTACTTCCTTGAGCGGCTGGGCATGGCGAGCCTGGACGAGCTGCCCGACCTGGCGCCGTTCCTGCCGGAGGACATCGAGGACATTGAGGACAATGAGCACACGCGGGCATAACCGGGGGGTCGGTCCTGGCCGGTCGGCCGAGGGAGCAGAACCCGATTACGACGACGACGAGGACGACGACTGGGGCGATCTCGGCGGTGAGCGGGACGACCTCACCGACGTCCCCGGCGGGGTCCGGCTGCAGAAGGTGCTCGCCGCGGCGGGCGTGGGCAGCCGCCGCCACTGCGAGGAGATGATCGGGGCCGGCCGCGTCGAGGTGGACGGGCAGACCGTCCGCAGGTTCGGCGCCCGGGTGGACCCCGAACACCAGATCATCCGCGTCGACGGCAAGCGGATCCCGTCCCGGCAGGACATCGTGTACCTGGCGTTCAACAAGCCGCCGAAGGTGCTCACCGCGATGTCCGATGACCGTGGCCGCAAGACGATCACCGACTTCCTCGGCGACCGTGCCGAGCGGCTGTTCCACGTGGGCAGGCTCGACTACGACACTGAGGGCCTGATGCTGCTCACCAACGACGGTGAGCTGGCGCACCGGCTCGCGCACCCGAGCTACGAGGTCGCCAAGACCTACCTGGCGGACGTGCCCGGCCCGGTCCCCAGGGACCTGGGACGGCGGCTGGCCACCGGCGTCGAGCTCGAGGACGGGGTGGCGGTCGCCGACCGGTTCCGGGTGCTTGAGCAGGCCGGCTCGCGCGCCCTCGTGGAGATCACCCTGCACGAGGGCCGTAAGCACATCGTCCGCCGGATGCTCGCCGAGGTCGGGCACCCGGTCACCCGCCTCGTCCGCACCACGGTGGGGCCGGTCAAGCTCGGCGGCCTGCGGCCCGGCAAGACCCGCGACCTCACCACGAAGGAAATCGGCGAGCTGTACGCCGCCGTCGGCCTGTAGGCACCAGCCGGTAGCCTTGCGGGCCAGGGAAAGGAGTTGAGCACGGTGACTGTCCGGGCGATCCGAGGCGCGATTCAGCTGGACGCGACTGACCGCGACGCCATCCTCGAGGGCACCGCGGAACTAGTGACCGCGGTCATGAACCGCAACGACCTGACCACGGACGACGTGATCAGCTGCTTGTTTACCGTCACCCCGGACCTGACCGCCGAGTTCCCGGCGCTGGCGGCGCGCAAGACCGGCTTCCACGCGGTCCCGCTGATGTGCGCGACCGAGATCCCGGTGCCGGGGGCCATGCCCCGCGTGGTCAGGCTGATGGCACACGTGGACACCGACCGGCCGCGGTCGGAGATCCAGCACGTGTACCTGCGCGGCGCGGCGGCGCTGCGGCTGGACATCGCGCAGTGAGCCGGGGCGGTCGGGGACTCCGGGGCAGATTCCAGCGGCCAGTCCTTCGGAACGCCGCTGGGAATCTCCCCTGCG